>JBGPOV010000008.1:0-68002 GCA_041488255.1 Gammaproteobacteria bacterium
ACGGTGCCGATCTACCAGGCGCTGGAAAAAGTGGATGGCAAAGCCGAGGAGCTGACCTGGGAGATGTTCCGCGACAAGCTGATCGAGCAAGCTGAGCAGGGTGTGGACTACTTCACCATCCACGCTGGCGTGCGTCTGCCGTTCATTCCGCTGACAGCCAAGCGCATGACCGGCATCGTGTCGCGCGGCGGCTCGATCATGGCCAAGTGGTGCCTGGCACATCATCGAGAGAGCTTTCTCTACACGCAGTTTGAAGAGATTTGCCAGATCATGCAGGCGTACGACGTCTCGTTCTCGCTCGGCGACGGCCTGCGGCCGGGATCCATCTACGACGCGAACGACGAGGCCCAGATCGCCGAGCTCAAGACGCTGGGCGAGTTGACGCAGATTGCCTGGAAGCACGACTGTCAGGTCATGATCGAGGGGCCGGGGCACGTGCCCATGCACCTGATCAAGGAGAACATGGACCTGCAGCTCGAGTATTGCCAGGAGGCGCCCTTCTACACGCTGGGCCCGCTCACCACCGACATCGCGCCCGGTTACGACCACATCACTTCCGCCATCGGGGCGGCCATGATCGGCTGGTACGGCACGGCGATGCTGTGCTACGTCACGCCCAAGGAGCACCTCGGGCTGCCCAACAAGGACGACGTCAAGGACGGCATCATCGCGTACAAGATCGCGGCCCACGCGGCCGACCTGGCCAAGGGCCACCCCGGCGCGCAGATCCGCGACAACGCGCTGTCCAAGGCCCGCTTCGAGTTCCGCTGGGACGACCAGTTCAACCTCGGTCTGGATCCGGACAAGGCGAAGCAGTTCCATGACGAGACCCTGCCGCAAGAGGGCGCGAAGCTGGCGCACTTCTGCTCCATGTGCGGCCCCCACTTCTGTTCGATGAAGATCACCCAGGACGTGCGGGAGTATGCGGCCTCCCAGGGGGTTTCGGAACAAGAGGCGCTGGAAAGAGGCATGCAGCAGAAAGCGGTGGAGTTCGTGGCCAAAGGCGCGGAAATCTACAGCAAGGCGTGAGGAGGAAAGACGGATGGGGACCCCGCAAAGAGCCGTCGCCTGGATCAAGCCCGAGGAATACCTCGCGCTGGAGGAGAAGGCGACGACCAAGCACGAGTATCTCGACGGCGTGGTCTACGCCTGGCAAGGTTTCATGCCTGACGCGATGGCCGGTGGCGGCCGCGCGCATAACCAAGTGATTCAGAATCTGGTCGTGGCGTTGCGGCCGAAGCTTCGAGGAACGCCGCGCCGAACCTACACTGCGGATATTCGCCTCCACGTCCGTCAGCGCCAAGCCTACTTTTACCCCGACGTCGCTGTCACCTGCTCGCCATCCGACAGTCCCGCGGCACAGGCCGATGCTTCGGAGTTCACTGAGCCGACGGTAATCTTCGAGGTGCTCTCCGACTCCACCGAAGCCTTCGACCGCGGAGAAAAATTCGAGGCCTACAAGCAGATCCCGACGCTCGAAGAATACTTGCTGGTCTCGCCGGCGGGGAGGCGTGTCGAGGTGTTTCGTCGGGCGCAGAACTGGGCCCGTGAGACATACGCAGCGACATCGCCTGTTCGCGTCGACGCGCTCACAACCTCGCTGCAGCCGGAGGAGATCTTCGAGGGCTTGGTCTGACGCATGTCGAGGGGATACGACGCGAGCGGCCAGGGGTCCCACGCGCCGGTGGTGTTAGCGTGCAGTGGTCTATTCCTCTGGCATTCAGCTCGACCTGTTCATTGATTCGCGGGCGGTAGTACTCGCGAACGAGGTCGTCACCGCTCTGCTGGCGCGCGACGCCCCGCGTGCCCGCGAACGTCTCGACGCAATGAGGCGCGACGCGCACGACCATCCGAGCCTGCCCGCTCTGTCTGCGCTCGCCTACGCGCTCGCGCAGTGGCGGACGCCCGCCCGCGAACCCGCCCCGATCGCGCACCTGGTTGCGCAGCTCGAAAGCGAGTTCCGCCCCGCGGCCGAGGCAGGGCTGGGCCTAGAAGCACCGCTGTTCCTGGTACCGTTCTTCCGCGAGTTGGCCGCCGTGGCCGACGGACTGAGCTACGACCGCGGCAATCCAACCGCTTACCGCGCCGGCCTCTGCCTGCGCTGCGGGGACTTCTCCGGTGCCGAGCAGGCCGCGCTGGCCATTGCGAACTGGAGCGAAACGCCCGATGCGTTGCATTGGCTCACCGTGGCGCGGTACCGGCTGCGTGGGCTGGACGCAGCACGCGCCTCGCTCTTTGTGCTGGCCTGGCGCCAGCCGGCTCGACTGGCGATGGTCCTCGCCGAACTGGCGGACGAACTCCTGGACCGGCAGTGGCGGGCGTTCGAGCGCGCCTGCGACTGGGATGACATCCTGGAAGCGGATCTACCCTCCTGGTTCCCGGCGTGGTACCTGGTGGAACATCCCGCGGCAGGCAAGGATTTAGCTGACGCGAGTTTTCCCGACTCTGCAGCGGCACAAGCAGCGCGGCTCCTGCTGCGCCTGTTCGATGCGGAAAGGCAAGGCAACAGCCGTACGCTTGTCGGGCTGCGCGCGCGTTTGCGCAGTTTGAACCCGGACCTTTTCTCGCTATATATGGCGCGCCGCACGGTGCGACACGGCTGAGGACGAATCGAAGCTTTTTGGGCGCGGCTCCATCAACGCAAGTTCAGCTACAATGCGCGCTCGATGGATCTTACCCTTCTCTTCGAGGCCCTCATCCTCGGTGTCGTCGAAGGCCTCACCGAGTTTCTTCCCATCTCGAGCACCGGCCATCTCATCCTGGCCGGCGACCTGCTCCATTTCAACGACGAGAAGGGCAAGATCTTCGAGATCGTCATCCAGTGCGGCGCGATACTGGCGGTGTGTTGGGAGTACCGTGCCAAGCTTATCTCCGCGGTCGCGGGTCTCGGCAGCGATCGCGGCGCACAGCAGTTCGTACTCAATCTGACTGTCGCGTTCGCGCCAGTGGCGGTCCTGGGGCTGCTGTTCGGCAAGGCGATCAAGGCCACCCTGTTCAAGCCCGTGCCGGTGGCGATCGCCTTCATCGTCGGCGCGTTCGTGATCTTGTGGGCGGAGCGTCGCGAACACCGCACGACGGTGCAGTCGGTGGACGACATGACCTGGAAAGATGCGCTGAAGGTGGGCATCGCTCAATGCTTCGCGTTGATCCCGGGAACCTCGCGCGCCGGAGCCACGATCATCGGCGGCTTGCTGTTTGGGCTGTCGCGCCGCGCGGCCACCGAGTTTTCCTTCTTCCTCGCGATCCCGGTCCTGTTCGCGGCTTCCGGATACGAGCTGTTCAAGCACCGGGCGCTGTTCTCGAGCGCCGACCTGGGAATGTTTGGCGTCGGCTTTGCTGCCGCGTTTGTATCAGCGTTCTTTTGCGTGCGCTGGCTGCTGCGCTACATTAGCCGGCACGATTTCACCGTCTTCGCCTGGTACCGGATCGCGTTCGGCTTGATCGTGCTGGTCACCGCGTACACGCACCTCGTCGACTGGTCCGTCGATTAGCCCTGGGACCAGGGAAGCCCCGCGACACGCCAACCGCTAACGCTGTTGCGGCGGCCGTTCGCATCCTTCTTTCCTTCGAAGCCCTCGAGCACGTTGTAGCTCTGCGTGTAGCCCGCCGCTGCGGCCGCGGCCGCGGCGTGATGCGAGCGATTCCCGCTGCGGCAGATAAACATGACCAGCGATTCGGGATCGACCTGCTTGCGCAGCTGTTCGACAAAGTAGGGGTTCAGCTTGCCGTCCGGATAGGACTCCCACTCGATCTCCACAGCACCCGGTATGCGTCCTACGTAGTCCCATTCGGCATGCGTGCGCACGTCGACGAGCTTGGCTGCAGGCGCCTTTTGCAACAACTCATAGGCCTCGGCCGGCAGCAGTTCGCCTTCGTATGAAAGCTTCTTCTGGGATCCGCGTGCCTCGGCAGCCGTAAGGATCTCGGAGATGGTTGACATGGTGGTCTCCCGAAGATTTATCCAGCCGCACAGGAATCCTGCGTCAGGAAAACAAAGGTGTAGGTTGGCAGGTCCAGCTGGGGCGCGCAATTCCGGCCAAAGAGAAAAACGGGGCTCTGATATCATGCACCAGCTCGGTGCGAACCATGATAATCGTGCACCAGGCTTGCGCACGACATCCCGGCTTGGCTTCGTTAAGCGCTTGTATCATAATGGATTTTCGCCCAAAAACGCTGGGCACGCTTTCTGCTAAAACCGGTTGCGTTTCCTCGTCTAGGATTCAATAACTATTTCTTTTGCTAGGAGAAACAAGATGACGACGGCCACCGACGTAATGAAGACGGTCAAGGACAACGAAGTCAAGTTCGTTGACTTTCGGTTCACCGATACCCGCGGCAAAGAGCAGCACGTCTCGGTTCCCGTCAAGGCCTTCGGCTTGCACAAATTCGAAGATGGACACGCCTTCGATGGATCTTCGATCGCCGGGTGGAAGGGCATCCAGGATTCCGACATGCTGCTCATGCCCGACCCCGCTACGGCCCGCATGGATCCGTTCACCGACGAGCCTACGCTGATCCTGACCTGCGACGTGGTTCAACCCACCGATGGCAAGGGCTATGACCGCGACCCGCGCTCCATCGCGAAGCGCGCCGAGGCCTATCTCAAGTCCACCGGCCTGGGCGACACCGCGTATTTCGGCCCCGAGCCGGAGTTCTTCATCTTCGACTCGGTGACCTGGAATGTCGACATGTCCGGCTGCTCGGTGAGGATCGTCTCGGAAGAGGCGCCCTGGTCCTCGGGTCTGGAACTGGAGGGCGGCAACAAGGGCCACCGAGCCCCTATCAAGGGCGGGTACTTCCCGGTACCGCCGGTAGATTCGCTGCAGGATATCCGCTCCGCGATCTGCCTGGCGCTCGAAGAGCAGGGTGTGGAAGTCGAAGTGCATCACCACGAAGTGGCTGCCGCCGGCCAGAACGAGATAGGGACCAAGTACGCTCCGCTGGTCACACGCGCCGACTGGATGCAGATCCTGAAGTACACGGTGCACAACGTTGCCCACTCCTACGGCAAGACCGCCACCTTCATGGCCAAGCCCATCGTCGGCGACAACGGCTCCGGCATGCATGTCCATCAGTCGATCTGGAAGGGCGGCGAGAACCTGTTCGCCGGGAACGGCTATGCCGGGCTGTCTGAGTTCGCGCTGTACTACATCGGCGGCATTATCAAGCACGCGCGGACGCTCAATGCCATCACTAACCCCGGCACCAACTCCTACAAGCGTTTGGTCCCGGGCTTCGAGGCTCCGATCAACCTGGCTTACTCCGCGCGCAACCGTTCGGCCGCCGTGCGTATCCCGTACGTCTCCAGCCCCAAGGCACGGCGCGCCGAGGTGCGCTTCCCGGACCCGACCACGAACCCTTACCTCGCCTTCACTGCCATGATGATGGCCGGCCTGGACGGTGTGCAGAACAAGATCCACCCAGGCGACCCGGTAGACAAGAACCTGTACGACCTCCCGCCGGAAGAGGCCAAGAAGATCCCCAACGTGTGCGCCTCGCTGGAGCAGGCGCTCGAGTACCTGGACAAGGGTCGCGAGTTCCTCACCCGCGGCGGTGTGTTCTCCAACGACATGCTCGACGCCTACATCGACCTGAAAATGGAGGAGGTCACGAACTTCCGCATGACCACCCATCCGATCGAGTTCGCGATGTACTACAGCCTCTGATCCTTGCGGAAGCGTTGGGCGACGGGGCGGGCCGTTCCCGCCCCTCGTTGTTTTCGACGCGGGAGCGCAGATTGATTACCCGGTACGGCTGTCATAGACTGCGGCGCAGTGGCATGCTGCACGCCCGATGGTCAGATCCAACCGCAATCCGCCATGCGCTGCCTGTTCGCACTGCTCATTCTTTGGCTCTCCGCCGCACCCGCCCTGGCCGACACTTGCAAGTATGTCGACAAGGAGGGGCGCACCATCTACTCCAACGTCCCGATCAAAAACGCACGCAAGCTCACCTGCTTCCAGGAGCCCGCGCCGCCGCCCGAGCCGAGCAAAGCCCGCGCGGAGGGGCCGTCGGCCGGCGCCAGCGACGCGGGCCAGAAACGGGTCGAGCCCAGCACGCAGCGCAGACGAGACGACGATCGACGCAAGATCCTGGAAGACGAGCTCGCGCGCGAGCAGAGGGCGCTCGAAGACGCAAAGAAGGCTCTAGGCGAGCAGCGGGCACAGCGCACCGGCGACGAGCGCAACTACGCCCGGGCTCAGGAGCGCCTCAAGCCGTTCGAAGAAGCGGTCACCCTGCACGAAAAGAACATCTCCTCGATCAGGCAAGAGCTTGTGAACCTAAAGTAACGCGCCCGCTTTGCTCCCAGGCCGGCCCCGGGGTGCGTGCTCTAGCGTGCTTGAGTCGCTCCAACCTTTCCCCTGCCTGCGTTTTTCTTTGTGCGCAGCACAATCCTTTGGCTCAATGGATTGTCTGTATATGAGGCCACCGGTCCCTTATCGGGCGCTGCGGTGCAAAATAGTAAGATGAAACAAGGCAGATCGCTGCTCGCGAACTTTCTGTCGGCGGGGGCCGGGCCGTGGGACAAGCAGTTCCGCTCCACGGGGCTGGATGCCCTGGCAGCGGCCGTCATTTACCTCCGGCGTGACCTGACGGTGCTGTACGCAAACCCGGCGGCGGAGAATCTGTTCAAGTTCAGCAGCCGGAACATCGTGGGCCATCGCCTCACGGAGGTTTTCCCCGACGACTCTCTACTGACGGCGGCCATCCACCACGCCGCGGAGCGCAACTGCAGCTACCTGCAGCACGAGCTGAACCTCACCACGGCCGCGCAGGAAAAATTCGACGTGAGTTGCACCGTGACACCGGCCGAGATCGACGGCGTGGACGGCTACCTCCTCGAGTTCAACGAACTGCACCAACAGCTGCGCATGGCCCGCGAGGAGCGGATGCACGAGCATACAGAGGCCAGCCGGTGGCTCATCCGCAACCTGGCACACGAAATCAAGAACCCGCTGGGAGGCCTGCGCGGCGCGGCACAGCTCCTCGAACGGGAGCTCGAGCGCCCCGAGCTGACCGAGTACACCCAAGTCATCATGAAGGAGGCCGATCGGCTGCAGAGGCTGATGGACCGCCTGCTCACTCCACAGCGCCCGCCCCAGCTCGCCCCACTCAATATCCACGAGGCCGTGGAGCGCGTGCGCAGCCTGGTGCTCGCCGAGTTCCCCGAGGGCATCCGCATCTCTCGCGAGTATGACGTAAGCCTGCCAATGGTCGAGGCCGACAGGGAGCAGATCATCCAGGCCCTGCTCAACATCGTACGCAACGCGGCTCAGGCGTTGAAGGGCAGCGGCGACATCGTGCTGGGCACGCGCGTTGCCCGCCAAGTCACGCTCGCCCGCAGGCTCAATCGCCTGGGCGTGATGATCGAGGTCATCGACAATGGACCGGGCGTGCCGGAGGAACTGCGCGACAAGATCTTTTTCCCTCTGGTATCGGGCCGCGAAGGCGGAACCGGCCTGGGATTGACGCTGGCCCAGAACCTGATCAGCCAGCACCAGGGTGCAATCGAGCTGGAGAGCGAGCCGGGCCGGACCTGCTTCACCATTGTGCTGCCGCTGCACCCCGGCAGCGCGTAAGCGCAACGCAGCCAGGGCAACCGCTGGAAGAGACCATGAAACCTGTCTGGATCGTCGACGACGACCGCTCCATCCGCTGGGTGTTCGAGAAGACGCTCACCCGCGAGGACATCAGCTTCAAGATGTTCTCCTCGGCACAAGAGGCGCTCAGTGCGCTCAGCTCCTCGGCGCCGCAGGTGGTGGTGAGCGACATCCGCATGCCCGGCGGCTCGGGTCTGGAGCTGCTGCAGAAGATCAAGGAGCGCCATCCCAACCTGCCCGTCATCATCATGACCGCGTACTCGGACCTGGAGAGCGCGGTGGCGGCCTTCCAGGGCGGGGCCTTCGAGTACCTGCCCAAGCCGTTCGACGTCGACCACGCGGTGGATCTCATCCGCCGCGCCATGGAGGAGAGCCTGCGCCAGGACGATGTCGCCGAGACGGCCGAGCCCGGGGCCGAGATCCTCGGCCAGGCCGCGTCCATGCAGGAGGTGTTCCGCGCCATCGGGCGCCTGACCCTGTCGCAAGCGACGGTGCTCATCAACGGCGAATCCGGGACCGGCAAGGAGCTGGTCGCGCGCGCGCTGCACCGGCACAGCCCGCGTGCGCCCAAGCCTTTCATCGCCATCAACACCGCGGCGATCCCCAAAGAGCTGCTCGAGTCGGAGCTGTTCGGGCACGAGCGTGGTGCATTCACCGGCGCTCAGAGCATGCGGCGCGGACGCTTCGAGCAAGCCGAGGGCGGCACGTTGTTCCTGGACGAGATCGGCGACATGCCGCCCGATCTGCAGACGCGGCTGCTGCGCGTGTTGTCAGACAGCCATTTCTACCGGGTCGGCGGCCACCAGCCGATCAAGGCCAACGTGCGCATCATCGCCGCCACCCATCAGGACCTGGAGCAGCGGGTCAAGAACGGGCTGTTTCGCGAGGACCTGTTCCATCGGCTCAACGTGATCCGCATCCGGCTGCCCGCGCTGCGGGAGCGGCGCGAGGACATCCCGCTGCTGGCCAAGTACTTCATGGGGAAGAGCGCCAAGGAGCTGGGCGTCGAGACCAAGCGGCTCAACGACGCGGCCGTCAAATACCTCATGGGCCATGATTTCCCCGGCAACGTGCGGCAGCTGGAGAATCTGTGCCACTGGCTGACGGTCATGGCGCCGGGCGTGAACATCGACATCCACGACCTGCCGCCGGAATTCCGCGAGGAGCAAGGGGCGCTCACCAGCGAGAGCTGGGTCAGCGCACTGGAGAAGGAGGCCGAAAGCGCGCTCAACCGCGGAGAGCAGAACATCATGCATGAGATGACGCGTCAGTTCGAGCGCGCGCTCATCTTAAAGGCGCTGGCCCATACTGGCGGCCGGCGCATCGAGGCCTCTCATCTGCTCGGGATGGGCCGCAACACGCTGACCCGCAAGATCCAGGAGCTCGAGATCGAAGGCAGGGAAGCCCCCGGCGGGCATTGAGCCGGGGTTCGCCCTGCAATCCCTCACTCGAGCTCGGTGACCACCGGCGCGTGATCCGAGGGCCGCTCGAGCGCGCGCATGTCCTTGTCGATGCGGCTGGCGCGCGCACGGCCAGCGAGCTCTTGGCTGAGCAGAATGTGGTCGATGCGCAGGCCGAGGTTACGCTTGAACGCGTTCATCCGGTAGTCCCACCAGCTGAACGACTTGTCCGGCTGCTCGAACAGACGGAAGCTGTCCTTGAGGCCCAGGCCCAGCAGGCCGTGGAACGCGGCGCGCTCCGGTGCGCTGAAGAGCACCTTGCCTTCCCATAGCCTGGGATCGTGCACGTCGCGTTCTTCCGGCGCGATGTTGTAGTCGCCGAGCAGCGCGAGCTGCGGGTGGCGCTCCAGCTCGTGCTTGAGCCACTGCTGCAAAGCCGCGAGCCACGAGAGCTTGTAGCGATACTTTTCCGACTCCACGCTCTCGCCGTTCGGCACGTACACGGAGATGACGCGCACCCCGTCCACCGTCGCCGCCAGCACCCGTTTTTGCTCATCTGCGAAGCTCGGCATGGCGCTGACCGTCTCGCTCACGGGAACGCGTGTGAGGATGGCCACGCCGTTATAGGTTTTCTGCCCGGTGAACAGCGACTGGTAGCCCGCCTGCTGCAGCTCCTGCACCGGAAAGTTCGCATCCTCAGTCTTGGTCTCCTGCAGGCAGACCACGTCCGGCCGCTCGCGGCCAACCCAGTCCAGCAGGTGCGGCAGGCGCACCTTGAGGGAGTTGACGTTCCAGGTGGCGAGCTTCACCAGACCGGGGCCTGGCGACTGACGGCTACTGGCGCGCGGGGTCAGGCGCCCCGTTCTGCGCAGGCGGCTCGGCCGGGGGCGCTGCCGGCCTTGCCTCCGCCTGGGCCGGCTTCGGAGCAGCGGTCGCTGTGCGCGCCGGTGCCACTGGCCACTTGGGGTAGCCCGCGGCGTCGAGCACATTGTTCCAGTTGCCTTCCTCATAACCGCGTACCACCTGCGTGCCGAGCTTCATCACCGGCACCTCGAGCTTGCCCCCGTTCAGCGCCCTCAACTCCTCGCCCACGGCCGAGTCGCGCGCGTTCTTCTCGGTAAACGGGACGCCGCGCTGGCTGAGCAGCGCCGAGGCCCTGCTGCAGGCGTCGCCGCAGTCGGTGTTATACAGCGTGACCGGGAAGTTCTTGACCGCCTGCTGGAGTGCATAGGGCACCGTCGCATCCGTGGGCTGGTCGCCGAACTTCTTGCGCTCGGTCGTCTTCGCCTCTGGCGGCGGGGGCTGATCGGTGTAGTGCACCTCACCGTTCTTGTCGACCCACTTGTAAAGCTTGCCCGCAGCCGCCGGGCCGATGGCCAGCATCAAAGCGATGATCAATGCCAGAGTTTTCATGTCCAATCTCCATGCCGTGCCGTGACAGGGAGGACCTAAGCAACGGCCATGCCGCTGTGACGTAACAGCGCATCGATGTTCGGCTCCCGTCCCCGGAAGGCGACAAACGATTCCAGCGCGGGACGGCTGCCGCCCACGCCCAGGATTTCGCGCCGGAACCGCTCGCCGGCCTCGGGATTGAGCACACCCAGCTCCTCGAACAGGCCGTAGGCGTCCGCCGACAACACTTCGGCCCACTTGTAGCTGTAGTACCCCGCGGCGTACCCGCCGGCGAAGATGTGGGAGAAGTTGTTCGGGAAGCGGTTGTACACGGGCGGGAACACCACCGCGACCTGGTTGCGCACGCGCTCCAGAAGCTGCAGCGGAGCAACTGCACCTGCGGGGTCGTGGTCGAAATGCAGGTGCATGTCAAACAGCGCGAACTCCAGCTGGCGCACGAACTGCAGGCCGCTCTGGAAGTTCTTGGCGGCGAGCATCTTGTCGAACAACTCCCGCGGCACAGCTTCTCCCGTCTCGAGGTGCGCGCTCATACCGCGGACGACTTCCCATTCCCAGCAGAAGTTTTCCATGAACTGGCTAGGCAGCTCCACCGCGTCCCATTCCACGCCATTGATGCCCGACACGCCGCGCTGCTCCACCCGTGTCAGCAGATGGTGCAGGCCGTGCCCGAACTCGTGGAACAGCGTGATGACCTCGTTGTGCGTGAACAGCGCCGGTTTGCCGCCGACCGGCGGCGAGAAGTTGCAGTTGAGGTAGGCCACCGGCGTCTGGATACCGCCGCGCGCGCGCTTGCGGGCGATCGCATCGTCCATCCAGGCGCCGCCGCGTTTCGACGGGCGCGCGAACAAGTCGACATAGAACTGCCCGATCAGGGCGCCCTCGGGGGCGCCGGCGTCGCTCCGGTCGTAGATGTCGAAGAAGCGCACGTCCGGGTGCCAGGTCCGGGCCTGGCTGGGGGCGATCGAGATGCCGTACAAGGTCTCGACCAGCCGGAACATGCCGGGCAGCACCTGCGTCTCCGGGAAGTACTGCTTCACCTCCTGCTCGGAGAAGGCGTAGCGCTCCAGGCGCAGCTTCTCGGAGGCCCACGCGATGTCCCAGGCCTCGAGCTTGGTCAGCTCGAGGTGCTCGCGTCCGAACTGCGACAGCTCCTCGAACTCGCGCTGCGCGAAAGGCCTGACGCGCTGCGCCAGGTCAGTCAGAAAGGTGAGGACCTGGGCCGGGGACTTGGCCATCTTCGGTTCCAGCGAAACCTCCGCGTAGCTCGCGTAGCCGAGCAGCGAGGCCAGCCTGCGCCGCAACCTGAGGATCTCGTCGATGAGCGGTGCGTTGTCCCACTCGGCGTTGCCGAACTCTGCCGCCCGCGTGACGTATGCACGGTACATCAGCTCGCGCAGCGGGCGGCTGTCGGCGTACTGCATCACGGGCAGGTAGGAAGGCATGTGCAGCGTGAGCTTCCAACCGTCCATCCCGTCGCCTCGCGCGGCCTCGCGCGCTGCCTCCACCACGTCTTCCGGGATGCCCGCCAGCTCGCCTCGATCGGTCACGTGATGCGCAAAGGCGTTGGTTGCGTCCAGCAGGTTGTCGTTGAAGCGGGAGGAGAGCTTGTCGAGCTGGCTGCGGACCTGCTTGAACTCGGCCTTATCACCCGCGGGCAGCTCGGCGCCGCCCAGGCGGAAGTCGCGCAGCTCGTTTTCGACGATCTTCCTCTGTTCACGCGTGAGACGGTCGAATCCGGGCGCCGTGCGCAGCGCCTTGAACTTCGCGTACAGCCGCTCGTCCTGGGACAGCTCGGTGTAGTACTGGCTGATGCGCGGCAGGTTGGCGTTGTAGACTTCGCGCAATGGCGGACTGTTCATCACCGCGTTGAGGTGCGCCACCTGGCCCCAGGCGCGCGACAGCCGCTCGTTGGCGTCGTCCAGCGGTGCCACGAAGCCGTCCCAGGTGGGCTCTCCGGCTGCGGTGGCAACGCGCTCCACCAGGTCGCGGTTTTCCTGCAGCAGCTGATCCAGCGCGGGGGTGACGTGCTCCGGCCCGATCTCGGCAAACCGGGGCAGTCCCGAGAAATCGAGCAGCGGGTTGGTCACTCGAGAAGCCTGTCAGTGCGAAGACGATGCGTCGAACACGATCTGGCCGTTCACCAGCGCGTAGCGTACCCGGCCCTGCACTTCCATCCCGAGCAGCGGGGTGTTCTTGCCTTGACTGTGCAAGGCTTGCGGCTCCACCCGCCACCAGGCCTCGGGGTCGAACACGCACAGGTCCGCGATCTGCCCGGGAGCGATAGCTCCGCCCGGCAGGCCGAGCACGCGCAAAGGCTCGGTGGTGACCCGGGCGAGCGCAGCGGGCAGCGGGATGCGCGCCTCGCGCGCCCATTTCAAGGTCAATGGGAGCAGCAGCTCGAGCCCGGTTGCGCCCGGTTCCGCTTCCGCAAACGGCACCTGCTTGCCGTCCTCATCCACCGGGGTGTGGTCGGAGCAGATGGCGTCGATCGTGCCGTCGGCCAGCCCAGCGCGCAGCGCATCCCGGTCGCGCGGATCGCGCAGCGGAGGTATCAGGTTGCAGTTGGAATCGAAGTATCCGATGTCCATGTCGCTCAGGTGCACGTGGTAAGCGGCCACGTCGCAGGTGACCGGCATGCGCGCGCGCTTGGCTTGGCGCACCATCTCCACACCCTCGGCGCTTGACAACCGGCAAAGATGGACGCGCGCACCGGTTTCCCGGACCAGGATAAGAATGGCGGACAGGGCGACGGTCTCGGCACACACCGGGATGCCGGCCAAACCCAGCCGCGTCGCCACCTCACCATCATGGGCCACGCCGCCCCGCGACAACGTGGCGTCCTGCGGGCGCAACCACACTGCGAACCCGAAAGTCGTCGCGTATTCCAGCGAGCGCAGCAGCACCTGATTGTCGGTCAGGGTGACACCCGGTTGGCTGAAGGCGACGCAGCCGGCATCGTGCAGCTCCGCCATCTCGGTGAGCCGTTCGCCTTTGAGCCCCTGCGTCAACGCGCCTAACGGGTAAACCCGCGCCTGGTTGAGGCTGCGAGCGCGGAACTTGAGCATCTCTACCAGTCCGGGCTCGTCCAGCGGAGGGTCCGTGTCGGGCGGGCAGACCAGGCTGGTGACCCCGCCGGCCGCCGCGGCCTGCATCTCGCTCTCGAGCGTCGCCTTGTACTCGAGGCCGGGCTCGCGCAGGCGGGCCGAGAGATCCACGAGTCCCGGCGATACCGCCAGGCCAGAGGCGTCCAGCACGCGGTCAGGCTTGTACCCCCCCGGGGCGGCACCGACAGCTGCGATCTTGCCCTCGGCGATGAACAGATCCTGCACACGCTCGCTGCCGGCGGCCGGGTCGATGAGCTTCCCGTTCTTGATTTGAATCTTGATGTGGAAGCCTTGCGATCTAGTTGCCGGCGAGGATGCCCATGACGGCCATGCGCACCGCGATGCCGAAGGTCACCTGCGGCAGAATCACCGACTGCCGCCCATCGGCCACCGCCGAATCGATCTCCACGCCGCGGTTCATCGGGCCCGGATGCATCACGATGGCATCGGGCTTAGCGTGAGAGAGCTTCTCGGGGGTCAGGCCGTACGACTTGAAGAACTCGCCGGCGCTGGGCAGCAGCGCACCGTTCATGCGCTCGTGCTGCAGCCGCAGCATGATCACCACGTCCACGTCCTTCAAGCCGGCTGCCATGTCGTGGAACACGTGCACGCCCAGGTTCTGCACCTGGCGCGGCAGCAGCGTCCGCGGCCCGATCACCCGCACCTCCGGCACGCCCAGGGTGGTCAGCGCATGGATCTCCGAGCGCGCCACGCGCGAGTGGAGGATGTCGCCAACGATGGCCACGCGCAGGTGGTTGAACCCGCCCTTGTAGTGGCGGATGGTGAACATGTCCAGCAGCGCCTGGGTGGGATGGGCGTGGCGCCCATCGCCGGCGTTGATCACGTGGATGTCGGGGCCGACGTTGCGCGCGATCAGGTGCGCGGCCCCGCTCTGGCTGTGACGCACGATGAACATATCGGCGTGCATGGCCGTGAGATTGGCGACCGTGTCCAGCAGCCTCTCGCCCTTGGTCTGAGACGAGGTCGCGATGTTGAGGTTGATCACGTCCGCCGACAGCCGCTTGGCGGCGATCTCGAAGGTGGTGCTGGTGCGGGTGCTGGGCTCGAAGAACAGATTGAAGATGGCCTTGCCGCGCAGCAACGGCACCTTCTTGACTTCGCGCTCGGTCACCGAGACGAAGGAGCGCGCCGTGTCCAGGATCTGCAGCAGGATCTCGGGGGGCAAACCTTCAGTGGTGAGCAGGTGCTTGAGCTTGCCCTCGGCGCTGACCTGGAGGTTCGCGTTCATGACCCGTTACCCGCCCCGCGACAGCAGAGCGAGGCTGAACCGCCCGGCCGGTTCGCGGCGCAGCTCGATGCTCTGATCGAGCGCGACCTCGAGTGTCGCCCCCACGAATTGCGGGCAGATGGGAAGCTGTCGGCCGCCTCGATCGACCAAAGCGGCCAGTCGGATGGAGGTCGGACGCCCGTAATCGAAGATCTCGTTCAGCGCCGCGCGGATCGTGCGCCCGGTATAGAGCACGTCGTCCACCAGGATGATGTCGGCATCCTCGACTTTGAACGGGATGTCGGAGGGCTTCACCCCGGCGTGTAGCCCGGTCTTCTTGTAGTCGTCGCGATAGAAAGCGACGTCGATGGTGCCCATGGGTGTGGACAGCCCGAGCATTCGGTGCAGGCGCTCCGCGATCCAGACTCCGCCCGTATAGATCCCCACCAGCGCTGTGTCTGGCCTGGCGTCGCGCCGGATCTGTTCGGCCAGCTTGGCGAGCAAGGCCTCGGCGTCAGGCAGCGTCATGGCGCGCGGTGAAAAAGGTTTGAAGGATGTGCGCAGCGGCGACCTGGTCCAGCATCTCGTCCTGGCGCCGGCCGCGCACGCCGGCCGCGGCCAGCGACTGAATAGCCGCGCGCGACGTGAGTCGCTCGTCCACGAGGCGCACCTCGACCCCGAAGCGTCGTTCGAGCTGGAGAGCGAAGCGGCGACAGCGTTCGGACAATTCGTGTTCGGAGCCGTCCATGTGCGAGGGCAGACCCACGACCAGCAGCGTCGGCGACCAGTCCTGGATCAATCGGCCCACCTCATCCAGGCGCGCGCGGTCCGACGCCGCCCGAACCGTTTCCAGGGGATGAGCGATGCCCAGTTCCAGCTCGCCGACGGCGACTCCAACGCGCCGTGCCCCGAAGTCGAAGGCCAGGACGGTCCCAGAGGCCCGAGGATGGAGTGCCGCGTGACGTGGCTTCTCGCCGCTGGTGGTCGTCACTCGGCGGCGCTCAGCGCTCGACACTCAGTGCTGAAATCAGGCATGGCCGACGTCATCGGACAGCCGGGCCAGGTCGACCCCAAGCAGGCTCATCGCGGCAGACAGGCGCTGCTCGGCCGGCAGCTCGAAGATCACGTCCACGTCGGCGCCCACCGTGAGCCATGCGTTCTGAGTCAGCTCCTGTTCCAGCTGCCCGGGGGCCCAGCCGGCGTAGCCGAGAGAGACCAGGATCTGCTCCGGCCCGCGGCCTTCTGCCACCGCCTGGAGGATGTCGCGGGAAGTGGTCAGCCCGATCTGGGCGTTGATGGACAGGGTCGACTCCCAGGCACCCGGTGGCCGATGCAGAACGAATCCGCGATCCACCTGGACCGGGCCGCCAAAGTACACGGGTGAGCGGCTGCGGCTCTCGTCGCGCAAAGGGATGTCGATCTGCTCGAACAGCGTCTTCAGCGTCATGTCGATCGGACGGTTCACCACGACGCCGAGCGCCCCCTGCTCGTTGTGTTCGCAGATATAGGTGAGCGACTTGGCGAAGTTGGTATCGACCATGCTGGGCATGGCGATCAAGAAATGGTGAGTGAGGTCCACAGGGCTTCACACAATCGGGCAAGGTGTGTATTGTAGACGGCTCCGGCGGGTTCAACAAACACCTGTCATTACAAGCAGTTATCAACCTCGTCCCGAATGCGGAGGCATGGAGTGCACGTTGCCAGGTCGATTTGTTAACATCCAACCTGCCGCGCCCCTCGCGCGCCCAGAAACAACGGGGCAACCTCCTCTGGCGACAGAAAAAGAGCTTGCGACCTTCCTCGCCGAAGTCGAGCGCCGAGCCTTCAAGCAAGCGCTGTTCGCGATCCGGGACGAGCAACTGGCCCTCGACCTGGTGCAGGACGCCATGTTAAAGCTGGCTGAGAAGTACGCGGCAAAGCCCTCGGCGGAGCTTCCGCTGCTGTTCCAGCGCATACTGCAAAACACCATACGGGATCATTATCGCCGGCAACGGGTGCGTTCGCTGTGGACGACGCTGCTGTCCTCCCTCCAGGGAAAGCAGGACGACGACGACCATGACCCACTGGACACCGTGGAGGTCAATGAAGGGCCAGGCGTCATTGCGGGGCCCGCGCAAGTACTGGAGCAGTCTCAGGTCATCCGGCTGATCGAGGATGGTCTGGCGAGCTTGCCCACACGTCAACGACAGGCTTTTCTCTTGCGTTACTGGGAAGAGCTCGATGTACAGGAAACTGCAGCCGCGATGCGTTGCTCGGAAGGCAGTGTGAAGACTCACTGCTCCCGGGCGACCCACGCGCTGGCGGTGTTCCTTAAAGCGAAGGGAATAGAGTTATGACTGAGCAGGATCTGGCCGATCGCATCGTACGCAAGCTGGACGAGGGCCTGGACTCCCTGACCTCTGGCACGCTTTATCGCCTCCGGCGCGCGCGCGACGCGGCGCTGTCCCGGGCGCATCTCGGGGAATCGGAATCCCGGCGGGCCGGCTCCGCGCGTTTGCTCGACCGCCGTGTCCTGATACCCCTGGTCGCGCTGATACTCGGCTTGTCCCTCGTGGTCGTCTGGCAGCAGCAGTCGTCGCCGCAACCGGACTACGCGGAACTCGATGCGCAGGTGCTGTCGGACGAGCTTCCGGTGACTGCCTATCTGGACACGGGGTTCGAGGTTTGGTTGCACCATTACGCTACCGACTAGTCGTGTTCCTGTTGTTGTCCCTCGGCGTGCCGGCAGGGGTGCATGCTGGCAAGGGTCCGACGGACGAGCGGGGGCCCGAGTGGGCGCAGCTCAACGCAGAGCAGCAGCGTATCTTAGCGCCCCTCGCCGACGAATGGCCCAAGATCGAGGGCCCGCGCCGCAGTAAATGGATCGAGATCGCCAAGCACTACCCCAAGATGACGCCCGCGCAGCAGGAGCGGCTGCAGTCGCGCATGAAGCAGTGGGCCAGCATGACCCCGGAGCAGCGCACGCAGGTGCGCGACCGCTATAAGAAGCTGAAGGAAATGCCTCCCGAGAAGCGGGAGGCGATCCACCGCAAGTGGAAGGAGTATGAAGGGCTCACGGAGGAGGAAAAGAAGAGCCTCCGGCAAGCCCCTCCCCCGCGGCCTACTCCGCCTGCTGGAAAAACCCTGACCCGAGACTAGCGTCGAGGGCCAAGTGCGCCTCGCCGGCCTGCCCCACCGCTTCGCGAGTCTCGGCTACGAGGCGATCCTGCTCACACCGGTGCTGTTCATCGCCGCGTACCTGTTCCTCGCCTTGACCCAAGCGGTGCGCACGCCGGTGCTACACGCTATGTTTCAGCTCTGGCTCCTGGGCGTGCTGGCCATCTACTTCGTGTACTGCTGGCGCCGCGGTGGACAGACCCTGGCGATGAAGACCTGGCGCATCCGCGTCGCGCGAAAAGACGGCTCTACGCTGTCCACACGCGAAGCGATCGCGCGCTTCCTGCTTGCGCTGTGGAGTTTGGCTCTGTTCGGAGCGGGATTCTGGTGGGGCTTCGTCGACCGGGAGCGCCAGTTTCTGCACGACCGGCTGGTGGGTAGTCGGCTCTACAGCACGAAGTGATGAGGACGAGTCTTGACTGGGGCGCCGGCGCCGAGCGGAGCGGCTTTTTTGGCGCTAGGCTGCGATAGATCGACCTCTGGTCTACTGCACTCGCTAATCGCGACGCATTGTCCGGCTTTCAACGCCGCTCGAGGCGTCGGATCATGAAGATCGCCAGCGCGAGGAACGCGACCGTCGGCACAAAGGCTGCCAGGATGGGCGGCCAGGCAGCCAGCTGGCCCAGATGCCCGAACAGCCGGTTGAGCAGGTGGAAGCTCAAGCCCAGCATGATGCCGGCGAAGATCTTCGCGCTCACGCCCCCTTCGCGCACGTTCATATAGGCGAAGGGCAGCGCCAGCAGCATCATCACCAGCACCGCGAACGGGTAGATGAGCTTGTTCCACAGCGCGATTTCGTAACGTCTCGGCTCCTGCCGATTGTCGCGCAGGTGTCGAACATAGGAATACAGCGTCCACAGCGACATCTTCTCCGGCGGGATCAGCAACACGCTCAGCACGCTGGGCGTGAGCACAGAGTGCCAGTCCTGCTCGGCGGCGCGTCCCACCGACGTGTGCCCGTCCCCGAACCGGGTCTGCACTACGTCCGTCAAGCGCCAGAGATTTGAGCGCAAATATTTCCCCTCTCGCGCCTGGCTGATGGTGCGCAGGCGGTACTGCTCATCGAACTCGTAGATGCGCACATCCTGCAGCGTCGCGTCGTACAGCACGCGCCCCACGTTGACGAAGCTTTCTTCGTCCTTGACCCACAGGCCCGAGCGGAACGCCTGCGCCACTACGCTGCTGGTCTCCTCCAAGCGCAGTTTCTTGGCCGCCTCCTCCGACAACGGCGCGAGGAACTCGCCCGTCACGAATGTGGCCACGGCGAATAGCAGGCCGGTGCGCAGGAGCGTGGACGCCATGTCGAGGATCGACACACCCGAGGTACGCATCACCGCGTACTCGGAGTGGATGACCAGCTGCGCCAGCGCAACCAACGTCCCGATCAACGCCGCCACCGGCAGCAACTCGTAGAGATGCCCCGGAATGCTGAGCGCGACGTAGGTGAGCGCCGCTCGCAGCCGGTAGCCCTCGCCGCCGACGTCCCTCAGCTCGTAGATCAGGTCGAAGAGGCAAAACAGCATGATCAAGGCGGCGAGCACGAGCACGATGCCGCCCACGATCTGGCGGGAAAGATAGCGGCGCAGGATTCTCATCCGCGACGCCGGAAGCGCAGCCGCAAGCCGTAGATGCGGCGATACAAAAGCAGGGCCAGCACTAGCACCATGGCTACGTGCACGGTCGACATACCGACCAAAAAGCTCACGTCGCCCTTCGCGACCCACGCTTGGAAGATGCTGACCAGGTTGCTGTACATGAAGAACAGGAACAACGCCGTCAGCACGTTGACGAACCGGCCGCTACGGGGGTTGACCACGGACAGCGGTAGCGCCAGCAAGGCCAGGATCAACGCCGACACCGGCAGGGCCACACGCCAGGTCAGCTCGGACAGATTGAGTCGCGTGGGATCTTCGATCAGCTGGCGCGTGGGCAGCGACTTCTGCGTCGGAAAGAACGCCTTGGTTTCGCCTTGCTGGATGCGCATGGCGTAGCGCTCGAAGCGCTCGATGCGATAGTCTGCCTGGCCCGGGGTGCCCGTATAGCGGCGGCCGTTGAGCGCCACGAGATAGCGGTCGCCGTTGTCTTCGAGCTCCGTGTAGCCGCGCTTGGCTACCATCACCCACTGCCGCTCGCTCTGCACCGAGTGCACGAAGATGTTCGCCACCTGGCTTAGGTCGGAGGTCACCTTTTCGACGAACAGAACGCGGTCGCCGCTCTTCGACTCCTTGAACACCCCGGGGGACACCGCCGAAATGTCGTCCCGGTTCTCCAGCTGGTGGCGGTACTGCTCGGTCTTGCCAATGGCCCAGGGCGTGAGGTAGAAGCTGAACGCTGCGACGAGCAGCACGATGGGGGCCGCGTACACCAGCACCGGCCGGAACCAGGCCAGAAGCCCGAGGCCGGAGCTGTGCCACACCACCATCTCGGAATCGCGGTAGGCGCGCGTCACGGTCAGCAGCACGGAGCCGAACAGCGTGCCTGACAGCAGGACAGGAAGGTAGCCCAGCGCGGAGAATCCGAGCAGGATGAGCACCGCGTCAGCCGGGATGCGACCGCTCGCGGCGAAGCCCAGGAAGCGGATCAGCTGGGTGGTAAAGGTGATGACCAGAAGGATGATGAACACCGCGATGCCGACAGCGGTGAACTCCCGCAGCGTGGAGCGCAGGAAAATCATGGCCGCAGCCACCGGCACGTAGCGATGCTTTGACTTTTCGGGAGCGGTGACGTGATAATTCCTAGTGCTTAAGAGGCTAAATATATTGATGAAAACAGGAGTGCCCAGTGGAATTTAGCACAAAAGCCGGGGGTCCGGAAAAACACAAGACCGGATGCATCGTGGCGGGCGTGTTTGAGCCGCGGCGCTTGACCGACGCGGTCAGGACGCTTGATCACGCCGCCAAGGGCTATGTCGCCTCGATTCTGCGTCGGGGAGACCTGGACGGCAAGCTCGGCTCCACGCTCTGGCTTCACAACGTGCCTGGGGTGGCAGCCGAGCGCGTTTTGCTCCTGGGCTTGGGGAAGGAAAAGGAGTTCGGACCGAAGGCATTCCGTGAGGCGGCGCGCGCAGCGGTGCGTGCGGTTAACGAAAGCGGTGCGTCGGATGCAGTCCTGTACCTGGCCGAACTGCCGGTCGCTGACCACGATCTGGCCTGGAACGCCATGCAGCTGGCGATCATCGCGGAAGACTGCAGCTACCGCTTCGACCGCCTGAAGAGCAAGAAGGACAGCCAGCATCGCGTCAAGTTCGGCGTCGGCGTTATAGGCAAACCAGCCGCCTCCGCTGCGCGAGCCTTGCAGCGCGGCGCGGCGTTGGCACACGGCATGAGCCTGGCCAAGGACCTCGGCAATCTGCCCAGCAACATTTGCACCCCGACCTACCTCGCCACCCAAGCGCAGGAACTGGCCAAGCAATACAAGCTGCGTTGCCGCGTGCTCGAAGAGAAGGACATGGCGAAGCTCGAGATGGGCGCGCTGTTGTCGGTCACCAAGGGAGCGCATGAGCCGGCCAAGCTGATCGTCCTGGAGCATCGCGGCGGCCCGAACAAGCAGAAGCCCGTGGCACTGGTCGGCAAGGGCATCACGTTCGACACCGGCGGCATCTCGCTCAAACCCTCGGGCGAGATGGACGAGATGAAGTACGACATGTCCGGTGCCGGAGCCGTGCTGGGAACCATCAAGGCGGTGGCGCACATGCGGCTTCCCATCAACGTGGTGGGTATCATCCCGAGCTGCGAGAACATGCCCGGCGGCCACGCGACCAAACCCGGCGACATCGTCACCAGTATGTCGGGGCAGACGATCGAGATTTTGAACACGGACGCCGAGGGCCGGTTGATCCTGTGCGATGCGCTCACCTATGCCGAGCGATTCGACCCCTCAGCGGTGGTGGACATCGCCACACTCACCGGCGCATGCGTGGTCGCACTGGGGAACGTGGCTTGTGGCCTGTACGCCAACGACGACAAACTCGCCGCCGAGTTGCTCGAAGCCGGGCAGGACGCGTGGGACCGCGCCTGGCACATGCCGCTGTGGGACGATTACCAGGAGCAGATCAAGAGCCCGTTCGCCGACATGGCGAACATCGGCGGCCGGCCTGCCGGCAGCGTCACCGCTGCGTGCTTCCTGTCGCGCTATGCCAAGAAGTACAAGTGGGCGCACCTGGACATCGCGGGCACCGCATGGCAATCGGGCAAGGACAAGGGCTCCACTGGACGGCCGGTGCCGCTGCTGACGACGTTTCTGATCCGCCGCGCCGACCGCGGCTAGCCTCAGAGCCAGCGCATGACTCAGATCGACTTCTACGTGCATGTCGAGAACAAGCTGCAGACGCTGTGCACGCTGGTGGCGAAGGCGTTAGCCAAGGACGTGCGTATGATGATCCTCACGCCGGACGCGCAGATCACCGAGCGGGTCGACAAGATGCTCTGGAGCCAGCCGTCCATCGGCTTTCTGCCTCACTGCCACGCCCACCATCGGCTGGCGCCAGTCACCCCGATCATCGTGGACCACGTGGCGGAGCCGGTTGTGCACGAGGAGGTGTTGGTCAATCTATGCCCCGAATGCCCCTCTGGGTTCAGCCGCTTCGAGCGGCTGATCGAGATCGTCAGCCAGGACGAGGCGGACCGCAGCCTCGCGCGGACTCGCTTTCGGTTCTATCGCGATCGAGGCTACGAGATCCGCACCCACGATCTGGCAAGCTGATGCGAGGCTGCGATAGGCCAACCGCTCGATGACTCCCGATCCGTTGCACTCTGCATCCGGCGAAGACGAGCAGGCCGAGGCCAACGACCTGTTCAGCAAGCTCGACTCGCTGATCCAAAAGCATCAGGCGCGCGGCGCAAAGCGGCCGCCCGATGCCGTGCCCATGCTCACCGAACCGCTTGTGCAGACGCCGCCGGCGCCGGCCGCCGAGATTCCAGTGCTGCGGGATGCGGTCGACCCGGCGCTACCCCTGAACGAGAACGCGCCCCTGTTGATGGCCGACCAGCGGCGGCAACTTCAAGTGGCCCTGTATCTGCGGCTGCGCCAGCGTCTGGACCAGGAGCTCGACGCGGCGCTGGCCGACGATCTGCGCCTGGGAGCGGTGGCGGTCCATCCCGCGTTTACCCGCGTCGCGGAGGTGCTGCGCTCGGTGTTGCCGATCGTGGTGCGCGAGTCGGTGGAGCAGGTGTTCGGCCGCGAGGCGCTGGAGGCGCTGCTGGGTCGTCCGGCCAGGCGCGGCAGCGGTGAGCGCTGAGCGAAAGTCCACCGCTGTTTCACCGCCACCTGTCAGCATGGAACTCGCCAAGAGCTTCGAGCCGCACGAGATCGAGCGCCGCTGGTACCCCGTGTGGGAGTCGCGCGGCTACTTCAGTGCCAGCACCGACCCGGCCCGCCCCGCCTATTGCATCCAGTTGCCGCCGCCGAATGTGACCGGCACGCTGCACATGGGCCACGCCTTCCAGCAGACGCTCATGGACGCGCTCATCCGTTACCACCGGATGCGCGGCTTCAATACCAACTGGGTCGCCGGCACCGACCATGCCGGGATCGCCACGCAGATCGTGGTCGAGCGGCAGCTCGAGGCCGAGGGAGTGAAGCGGCAGGATCTCGGTCGGGAAAAATTCGTCGAACGAGTGTGGGCCTGGAAACAGCTGTCGGGGTCGACCATCACGCTGCAGATGCGCCGCCTGGGCGCTTCCGCCAACTGGAGCTACGCCGATACGGAAGGACAAAGCGCCGGCTACTTCACGATGGACGCTCGCATGTCTCGCGCGGTCGTCGAGGTGTTCGTCCGGCTCCACGAGCAGGGTCTGATCTACCGCGGAAAGCGGCTGGTCAACTGGGACCCCGTCCTGGGCACCGCGGTTTCCGACCTCGAAGTCGACAGCGAGGAGGAAGACGGCAGCCTCTGGGAGATTCGCTATCCGCTGGCCGACGGCACGGGCAGCGTTGTGGTCGCGACCACGCGCCCGGAGACGATGCTCGGCGATGTTGCCGTGGCCGTGAACCCGCACGACGAGCGCTATCGAGCGCTGGTCGGCAAGCGGGTGGTTCTGCCCCTGACCGGGCGCAGCATTCCCGTGATCGCGGACGAGTACGTGGATCCGGAGTTCGGCACCGGTTGCGTCAAGATCACGCCGGCGCACGACTTCAACGACTACCAGGTCGGCACGCGGCATGGGCTTCCCAGGATCAACATCCTGACGTTGGACGCCAGGATCAACGGCGAAGCGCCGGCCGCATACCAGGGTCTCGATCGCTTCGAGGCCCGCAAGCGCGTGGTGGCTGACCTGCAAGCGCAGGGGCTGCTGGCATCCCAGAAACCACACAAGTTCAAGGTGCCGCGTTCGGGCCGCACCGGCGTGATCGTCGAGCCGATGCTGACCGACCAGTGGTTCGTCAGGATGGACGGCCTGGCGCAGCGCGGGCTCGACGCGGTCGCTGCCGGCCAGATCAAGTTCTTCCCGGACCACTGGAGCTCGACCTACAACCATTGGCTCGAGCACATCCAGGACTGGTGCATCTCGCGACAGCTCTGGTGGGGGCACCAGATCCCGGCATGGTATGACGATGCCGGCAATATCTACGTCGCCCGCACCGAGGAGGAGGCCAGGCCGCGGGCCGCGGCGAAGGGCTACACCGGTCAGCTCAAGCGCGACGAGGACGTGCTGGACACCTGGTTCTCCGCCGCGCTGGTGCCGTTCACCTCGCTCGGCTGGCCGGAGAAGACCGTCGACCTCGAGTTATTTCTGCCTTCGTCGGTGCTGGTGACGGGGTTCGACATCATCTTCTTCTGGGTCGCCCGGATGATCATGATGACGCTGCACTTCACGGACAAGGTACCGTTCCGCCACGTCTACATCAACGCGCTGGTGCGCGACGCGGACGGCCAGAAGATGTCCAAGTCGAGGGGCAACACGCTCGACCCGCTCGACCTGATCGACGGCGTCTCGTTCCCCGACCTGCTGGCCAAGTCGACGGTCGGCCTGCTGCGCGCCGATCATCGCGAGAGGATCGAGCGTTACGTGCGGAAAAACTTCCCCGAAGGGATCCCGGCGTTCGGCGCCGACGCGCTGCGCTTCACCTTCGCATCGCTTGCGACCTTCGCGCGGACGCTGAACTTCGACCTCAACCGTTGCGATGGCTACCGCAACTTCTGCAACAAGCTGTGGAACGCCGCGCGGTTCGTGCTGATGAACACCGAGGGCAAGGATTGTGGGACGGACGACTCCTCGCCCGTGGAGCTGTCCTTCGTCGACCGCTGGATCGTGAGCCGCCTGCAGACAGCCGAGGCAGCGGTGGAGTCGGGTTTCCGCGACTATCGCTTCGACCTGGCCGCGCGCGCCATCTACGAGCTGGTGTGGGACGAGTACTGCGACTGGTATCTCGAGCTGACGAAAGTCCAGCTCCAGTCCGGCTCGCAGGCGCAGCAGCGCGGGACCCGCCGCACGCTGGTGCGTGTTCTGGAGGCCACCCTGCGGCTTGCGCATCCGTTCATTCCTTTCATCACCGAGGAGCTGTGGCAGAAGACGGCGCCGCTAGCGGGCAAGGCAGGCGAGAGCGTTATGCTGGCGCCCTATCCGCAAGCACAAGCGGAGCAGATCGACGCGCTGGCCGAAGCCGAGGTCGCCGAGCTCAAGCGGCTCACCGATGCATGCCGGAACCTGCGCGGGCAGATGAACCTGCCGCCGGGGCAGCGCATCCCGTTGCTCGCCGTCGGCGATCGCGCGCGCCTCGGCTTGTTCTTTCCCTACATGCGGACGCTTGCCCGGCTGTCGGAGGCAGCCGTCGTGGACGCGTTCCCGGACACCGAGGCGCCGACCGCGGTGGTCGGCGAGACGCGGTTGATGCTGCACATCAAGGTCGACCTCGCGGACGAGCTTGCGCGCTTGGAAAAGGAACGCGCGAGGGTCGAAGGCGAGGTCGCGAAAGCCAGGACCAAGCTCGGCAACCCCGGCTTCGTCGAGCGCGCCCCGGCCGCCGTCGTGGCACAGGAGAGGGAGCGTCTCGCCTCGTTCGAAGCCACCTTGGACAAGCTGCGCGGGCAGCTCGAGAAGCTCGGGCGTGATGCAGCGTAACGACAGAGGCGCCGAGGCGCCCAGGACTTCAAAGGACGACAAGCGCGGCAACCCCGCGTCACGGGGGACAGGAAAAAAAACGGGCGCCTTCCAGCGCCCGCTGCAGAGATATTTCAGCTTTCGTTGTTGTTAGAAGCTGTGCTTCAGGCCAACCGTAATGCCCCACAGGTCGGCACCATAATTCAACGGCGCGGAGATGCCACCGGCGGTTGAATAGTACTGCAAGTCGTCGTTCTTGTTCCAGGTGCCCATGACGTAGGCCTGGGTCTGCTTGGACAGGGTATGGTAATAGCCCAGGCCGATCATTTTGCCTGCGGTGCTATCTGCGTTGCAGGCCCCGGTTGCGAGCTCACAAGTGCCCCCAAACGCGTCGATGAACTGGGCGCCGACGTACCCGGTAGCGAGGTTCCACTTCGCGCCGATCGAGAAGGCGTTGCGCTTGTACTGGTCCGAGCCGCCCGTCACGATGTTGGACTTGTATTGCAAGTGTTCGTAGTTGATGTACGCGAAGATGTCCCCGAACGTGTAGCCCACGCCGAGCTGCAAGCCGTAATCCGTGCTGCCTGTAGCGTTCCCGGCCTTGCCATCAATAGGGTTGACCGCCGCCAAACCGAACATGTCTCTGTGACGCTCATACGCTACCCAGGCCTGGATCGGCAACGACGGCCCGACGTACTTGCCGCCGAGGCCATAAAGCTGGGGATTGATCCCGGGAGTGCCGGTGACCGGGTTGGCGTTGACCTTGTAGGCCGGCAGGGTCATGTACGCGCCGGCGGTGAAGCCGTTGAAGTTCGGGCTGTTGTACCAGATGGCGTTCGAATCGCGACGATAGAAGCCGGCGCAACCGTTGGCTATACCCGGTGCATTCGCATTGGCACAGCTCGACGGGTCGCCGTTGCCTCCAGGAGCGTCAAACACAGTGCCGAAGCCCGGCGTGCCGAGCATCTGCAGGTTGCCGCCCATGCCGGCCGCGCCGTCCAACGGGTCTACCGTGTAGTAGTACGCCTCGTACAGCATTTCATTCGTGCCGTACCACACCCCGCCCCAGCTGTCGCCGACCAGGCCGATGTGGCTGTTGCGGTTGGTTGCTGCTCCGAGGTTCTGGAAATTAGCCGTCAGCTGATAAGCGAAGTCGAGCTTCAGGCCTCCGCCCAGGTCTTCCAGCGAGCCGATGGTGATGTTGGAGTAGTTGGTGTTGATGCCCCACACGCTACCTACACCACCTGCGCCCGTGGTTGTGACTATGAGGCCTGGGCCTATCGTGGCGTTTGTGGTGGCTCCAGGGACAGCCCCGACGATGCTGTTGAACTTGCCGCCGCTGCCAGTGCTTTGATGCAGATATGCAGGGCCCGCATTGATGCTGCCGCTAAGAGTGACGTCTGCATAGGCCACGGGCGCCGCGAAAGCGGTGCCGACGGCCATAGCGATCAGAGTTTTCTTCATACCATCTCCTTGGTTGAGGCGTTCGGATATCCGTTTCGGATGCGGGCTTTGGCAATCCTCCCCTCCCGTCCACGGTGCCCGCTTCCATTTGCCTGCTCCCGCTATGCGGGGGAGGTGAGGCGATTCTGCCAAAGTGCAACACTTATCGGCAATGAATTGCCTCGGGATTAATTCTTTTGAGGCGTAAGTGTTGTTTTATTGCAACACCATTTCCAAGGAGTCTTGGGTTCAGACATTAAACAAACGGGCTAACTCTGCGCCGGGTTCCAGACTGCGCATGAATGCCTCGCCGACTAGGAAGCCATTCACTCCATGTTGTCGCATCAAGGCGACGTCTCCGGGAGCCGAGATCCCCGACTCGGTGATCACCAATCGGGCATCTGGGATGCGCGCAAGGAGATCTAAGGTTGTTTCCAGCCGCGTTTCGAACGTCCGGAGGTTCCGGTTGTTGATGCCCAGAAGCGGGGTGCGTAATGCCAACGCCATGTCGAGCTCCGCGGCGTCGTGCACCTCTACCAGCACCGCCATTCCCAGCGCGGCGCCGATTGCCTCCAGCTCGAGCATCCGCGGCACATCTAACGCGGCGACGATCAGCAGCACGCAATCCGCCCCCAGGACACGAGACTCGTAGACCTGGTAGGGATGGGTGAGGAAATCCTTGCGTAACGCAGGCAGGCCGGACGCAAGGCGGGCCTGCGCAAGATGCTCCGGCTGCCCCTGGAAGAACCGCCGGTCGGTGAGCACCGAGAGGCAGGCGGCACCATGCCGGGCGTAGCTTGCGGCGATCTCCGCCGGGCGGAACTCCTCCCGCAGGACGCCTTTGCTCGGGCTGGCCTTCTTGATCTCGGCGATCACCCCGGCCTGCCCGGCCGCGATCCTGGCTCTGAGCGCGCCGGCGAAGTCCATCGGCGGCGCGGCGGCCTCGGCCTCACGCCGTATTGCCTCCAGCGGCTTCTCGCGCGCGGCCGCCGCAACCTCCTCGCGCTTGACGGCCAGAATCCGCTCCAGGATGTCCGGCTGAGCGGCGGGCCGTTTCATTATTGGCTGGCCGTTTTGAACCGGCCGGCGAAGTCCACCAGTTCGTCGAGCTTGCGCCGTGCGGCGCCGCTGGCGAGCACCGCGCGCGCCCTCTCCACCCCCGACTCGAGCGAGGCAGCTAGTCCGCAGACGTAGATCGCGGCACCCGCATTCGCCGCCACGATGTCGCGGGCGGGACCCGGCTGGTTCGCCAGAGCCGCCAGCAGCATGTCTTTCGACTGGGTCTGATCCGAAACCTGGATGTCTCGCAACGCGCTCACGGGGATGCCAAACTGCCTGGGATGGATGGTGTATTCACGCACCTCTCCGTCCTTGAGCTCGCCTACCATCGTCTCCCCGCCGATCGAGATCTCGTCCAGCCCCTCCAGACCGTAGACCACCATCACGTGACGGCTGCCGAGCCTCTGCAGGACGCGCGCCTGTATGCCGACCAGATCGGGGTGGAAGACGCCCATGATCTGGTTGCGCGCACCGGCCGGGTTGGTCAGCGGGCCGAGGATGTTGAAGATCGTGCGCACGCCCAGCTCGCGCCGCACCGGCGCCGCGTGCTTCATCGCCGCATGGTGGCTGGGTGCGAACATGAAGCCCAGCCCCACTTCGGCAATCGAGCGGGCCACTTGGTCCGGTGTCAGCGAAATGTTCACGCCCAGCGTTTCCAGCACGTCCGCGCTGCCCGACTTGCTGGAGACCGAACGGCCGCCGTGCTTGGCCACTTTGGCGCCGGCCGCGGCCGCCACCAGCGCCGCTGCCGTGGAGATGTTGAAGGTGTGGGCGCTGTCGCCTCCCGTGCCGCAGGTGTCCAGCAGGTGGTCGTACTCGGGAACTTCGACCTTGGTGGCGAATTCGCGCATGACTTGCGCCGCAGCGGCGATCTCGCCGATGGTCTCCTTCTTCACGCGCAGCCCGATGGTGATCGCGGCAATCAGCGTGGGCGAGATCTCGCCGCTCATGATCTGCCGCATGAGCGAAAGCATCTCCTCATGGAAGATCTCCCGATGCTCGATCACGCGCACCAGCGCTTGCTGTGGCGTCATGTGTCCTCCTCGCGCAGCGCTCGTCCCGGTCAATGAGCGTTCACGAAGTTGCGCAGCAGTTCGTGGCCGAGCTGGGTCAGGATCGACTCGGGGTGGAACTGGACGCCGTGTACCGCGAGGCTCTTGTGCCGGACCCCCATGATCTCCCCATCGTCGGTCCACGCGGTGACTGCCAGCGCTTCGGGCAGCGACTCGCGCTCGATCACCAGCGAGTGGTAGCGGGTGGCCTCGAACGGCTCGCGCAGGCCGTGGAAGACGCCCTCACCGCCGTGATGGATCATCGAAACCTTCCCGTGCATGACCCGCTTGGCGTGCACGATCTTGCCACCGAAGGCCTGCCCGATGCTCTGGTGACCGAGGCAGACCCCGAGGATCGGGATCTCTCCGGCAAAGCGCCGGATCAGCGGCACCGAGATGCCCGCCTCGTTGGGCGTGCACGGCCCGGGCGAAATCACGATGCGCGCCGGGGCGAGCGCGGCGACCTCGTCCAGGTTGATCTCGTCGTTGCGGAACACCACCACGTCCTGCTGCAGCTCGCCGAAGTACTGGACTAGGTTGTAGGTAAACGAATCGTAATTGTCGATCATCAGAAGCATATACGTCCTAACCAGTTGAGATATAAGTCGCGGTTCGACTGACGTGGCATTGATACCCGCATATATACCCGCTTTTTGTTTGGATGACCCCGCACAGTCCGTTGCTTTTCTGTTGGGGCTCGGTCGCCGATGGCGCTCGGCGCAGCGATGAGGCAGATTCAGGCGGCAGGCTTGCGCCAGCGCCAACGCGAAAAGAGCAATGCAGGCGGACGGGGTACGGGATGCATTGTTGGATTATTGCGAGAATCTTTGTAGGGGGCAAGTAACTGCACTTGCCGGTAGTGTTTGCTGAGCTTCTTCGGGTGTTACCTTCTCAGTTAGCGCGGGAAAGCCTGCTGCAATCGTTAAAAGCAGCCTCTGTGGCGCGGGCGGCAACACATCAGTTCGCAATCAGCGTGTTGCGCGCAATCTGATCCACCGCAGTGTTCAGCAACGCCGGGTCGGCGAATTTGCTCAACAGGCCAAGCCCCTGTGCGCTTACTGCTGCGGAGATCTCATCTAGAGTGCGGCTCCCGTCCAGCAGCGGGAGCAGCGCACGGATCGAATCGGGTACGACAATCGAGTCATGGCGCAGGGTCGTGACGCGCGCCCCGCGCTCGGCCTGGTAGCGTGCTAACGGGCTGACGCGCGGCCGTGTTCCCCGTTCGATGGAGAATGGCGATGCACGGACGTGCAGTTCCACTATGCCGGAGGCGTAGCTATGCAGCAAATCGCCAGCAAGCGTTTCAGTGTCCTCTGCCCGGGGCGGCTTCGCCGCCAACGGGTTCAGGCGTGAATAGGCGGAAGCCATCAGCTCCGGCCCCGCCGCAGCTACCGGCCAGCGTGCGCCCAAGGTAAGCAGCGCCGATTTGGTGATGGCTTTGGGCGTACTCACGCACCTGCCCGCAGGAGTGCAGAACTTTTCAACGATGCCTTCGGCGAGATTCGGATTGCGCCGTGCTGGAGTGGCGGAACTCGACACCCACAACTCTTGCACTCGCTCCACCGTAACCAGGCGATCAAAGGGCTGTTCCGCATGCATTAGCAGCGTTTGCCGGAACGTGCGGTTGCTTAGAAAGTCCATCAGTTGCTCCTGCCGGATCATGTCGGACGCGAGTCTGCGCACCGTATCCGCCACTTGTGGTGGGAAGCGTGATGGCTGCATGGTTGCAATCTCGGCGTCCGCCAGGTATTGCAAGCCGTGACGATGTGCGCGCTCAATGAACTCGTGAAAATACAGCGGTTCGTTCAGTTCTTCGAGGTGCTCGTGCAAGATGTAGTAGTCGGGAGCGCTGTGCAGCAACTCCAGCTCGGATCGCAGCAGTTTGCCGTACGCGCTGTTCTCGTCGGGTACTCCGCGAGCCAGAAAGTCCAGCATTGCTCGCGCCTCGGCCACACGCTTATCCGGCTCGGCAAACTGCAGAGCGTGGTAGCGCATGAGGTCCCGGATCATTCCGCGCATGCGCCACCCGGGCAGCGTGTTGTAGCCGACGTAGGCTACGCCATTTGGTACGAGGTTGCGATTGCAGATTTCGAGAATTTTCTCCTGGACCCCATTGGGCACCCAGGAGTAGATGCCGTGCACGATGATGTAATCGAATTGACCGAAGTTGTCGTCGATATCCATCACGCTGCATGCCATGAGCTGCACGTTGCCGAGCTGCAGCGCGCGGATGACGGCATCGCCCTCCGCCACCTGCGCGGCGGATAGATCAACACCGACGAACTGTGCGCGGGGTAACTCGACCGCCATCGGGATGAGGTTGCCGCCTCCGGCGCAGCCGAGCTCCAGGACACGGCAGGTGTCCAGCGGAGGTGTCCGGATGCCCGCCAGCAGCGCCAGCGTCGCTAGTCGGTCCGGATGCGTCCCAGGAATAGGAAAACTCTCGTAGGGGACTTCGTCGTAGCTGGTCTTGTAGGTAGGTAGCATTGCGTTGGCAGTTGCACGCTAGATTGAGCAAGGGTACGTTGCAGTTGATATTTGGGCCAACATCGTTCAAGCCGGCTTCCCGGAGTTGAGCCCGGCCTGCGCCATCTCGGCCGCGCGCAGCACGGCGCGTGCCTTGTTCTGAGTTTCGGTCCACTCGTTGTTCGGCACCGAGTCGGCGACGATTCCGGCGCCCGCCTGCACGTACAGCCTGCCGCCCTTGATGACCGCGGTCCGAATGGCAATCGCCAGGTCCATGTCGCCATTGAACCCGAGGTAGCCGGCGGCACCGGCGTAGATCCCGCGCCTGGTGGGTTCCATCTCGTCGATGATCTCCATGGCCCGGACCTTGGGCGCTCCGGTGACGGTGCCCGCGGGAAAAGACGCGCGCAGCACCGACAGGGCATCCAGCCCGGGTTTGAGCTGGCCTTCCACGTTGGACACGATGTGCATGACGTGCGAGTAGCGCTCCACGACCATGTTCTCGGTCACGCGCACGCTGCCCGCTTTCGCCACCCGCCCCACGTCGTTGCGCCCCAGGTCCATGAGCATGACGTGCTCGGCCCGCTCTTTGGGATCGGACAGCAGGTCCTTCTCGTAGGCCACGTCCTGCTCGCGGGTCGCTCCGCGCGGGCGAGTGCCGGCGATCGGGCGCAGGGTCACCGTGTCGCCCTCCAGGCGCACCAGGATCTCGGGCGACGCGCCCACCACGTGGAAGGCGTCCATGTCGAAATAGAACATGTAGGGTGAGGGGTTGAGTGCGCGCAGCGCCCGATACAGAGACAACGGGGATGCCGTGTAGGCATGGCTGATGCGCTGCGACAGCACCACCTGCATGATGTCGCCATCGAAGATGTAACGCTTGGCCCGCTCCACCGCTTCTAGGAAGGCGTCCTCGCTGAACTCGTGCTGAACGACCCCGGGCTCGCTCGGCTTCTCGTCCGGCACCGGCACGCTTTGCCGCAGCTTCGCGGCCAGCTCCGTCAGACGCCCCTGCGCCCTGCCATAGGCGTTGGGCTCGCGCGGGTCGGCGTAGACGATGAGAAACAGCTTGCCGGACAGGTTGTCCACCACCGCCAGCTGCTCGGACAGCAGCAGCAGGATGTCCGGGGTCTCGAGGCTGTCCGGCTTGACGGTCCGGGCCAGCTTCGCTTCGATGTAGCGCACCGTGTCGTAGCCGAAGAACCCGACGAGCCCGCCGCAGAAGCGCGGCAGCCCCGGGCGCAGCGCAGCCTTGAAGCGCGCCTGGCACGACCGGACGAACTCGAGCGGGTCTTTGTGCTCGGAGGCCTGCAGGAGCTGGTTGTGGCGGTATTCGACGCAGTGCTGCCCGCGAACCTCGAAGCGGGTCTCGGCGGGAAGCCCGATGAATGAATACCGCCCGAAGCGCTCGCCGCCTTGCACCGATTCCAGCAGGTACGACCAGGGACGGTTGGCGAGCTTGAGATAGACCGACAGTGGCGTGTCGAGGTCGGCGAAGGTTTCCAGGACCAGGGGGATACGGTTGAACCCCTTGGCGGCAAGCTGCCTGAATTCGGACTCGGTCATGACGACTCCACGGAAGCTGGTGAAACAGGAAAGACGAAACCTAGATTGCACGCAAAGCAGCAGGTAGCGGGCGCCAATAGCGCCAGCTGCCCGCCGCGAGCAACCAGATCTTGCCTTCGTTCACAGTTCCGTGGATCACGACCGTATCGGGGTAATCAGCCTGGAGGCCTCGATGAGATCGCCAACTATAGCATCGCAGTCCAGTTCCCGCACGTCCCGGGCGCTGTAGCCATAGGGGACGCAGAACGCCGGACAGCCCGCGGCACGCGCGGCTTGCGCATCGTTGGCCGAGTCTCCGATCACCAGCAGCTCGTCGGGCCGCGCGCCAAACTGCTGGGCACAATGCAGCAGCGGAAGCGGGTCGGGCTTGCGGCTTGGCAGGCTGTCGCCGCCCAGCACCAGGTCGAAGAACCCGCGCAACCCAGTCGCCTCGAGCAGAGGTAGCGTGAAGGACTCGGCCTTGTTGGTCACGCAGGCGAGTTTCAGGCCCTGCCGCGCGAAGCGGCGAAGTCCCTCTTCCACCCCCGGGAACGGCCGGGTGTGGCGCGTCAGCGTCGCCCGGTAGTGGCGTTCGAACAGGTCGAGCGCGCGCTCGAGAGCGTCGGCCGGCGGCTCGCCCCGCATCTGTCCCGTGAGCAGCCGTTTGGCCAGCCGGGGAATGCCGTTGCCCACGTAGCGGCGGACGATTTCCGGTCCGGCCGGAGCGCGGCCGAGGTCGGCCAACATGCGGTCGGCGGCCTCGGCGATGTCGGGCAGCGTATCCAGCAGCGTGCCGTCCAGATCCAAGGCCACGCCTTTGACTTCAAAGCGTTTCACCGCGAGACGCAGAGAGCGCAGAGACAGAAGAGATCAACCACCAAGCCGGCAGGAATGCTCTTCAGGCCCAGGCCGATATCTGTCGGGCGTGCCTGCTGCTTCGTGTCCTTCGTGGTCACCCAGGGTTGGCCGTTCTGTGCGCTCTCCGCGTCTCTGCGGTTTAAGCCTTCGCCAGCTCGGCGCGCATGGCGGCGATGGTTCTGGCGTAGTCTGGCGTAGCGAAGATGCCCGAGCCGGACACGAACGTGTCAGCGCCCGCGCGCGCCACTTCGGCGATGTTGTCCACCTTCACCCCCCCGTCCACCTCGAGCCAGATGTCGCGCCCGAGCTGGTCGATGCGGCTGCGCACCGCGCGCAGCTTCTCCAGCGTGTAGGAGATGAATTTCTGGCCGCCGAACCCGGGGTTCACCGACATGATGAGCACCAGGTCTAGCTCGGGCAGCACGTGGTCCAGGCAAACTAGGGGCGTCGCCGGGTTCAGCACCAGCCCGGCGCGGCAGCCGCACTCCTTGATTAGGCGAATGGTCCGGTCCACGTGCTCGGAGGCTTCCGGGTGGAAGCTGATGAGGTCCGCGCCCGCCTCGACGAAGTCCGGCACGATGCGGTCCACGGGCTTTACCATCAAGTGCACGTCGATCACGGCGTCGGTCAAGGGGCGCAGCGCCTTGCACACCATGGGCCCGATCGTGAGGTTGGGGACGTAGTGGTTGTCCATGACGTCGAAATGCACGAGGTCGGCGCCGGCCCCGATCACCTTCTCCACCTCGTCGCCGAGGCGGGCGAAGTCGGCCGATAGAATGCTGGCGGCGATGCGGAAAACGCGCGGGTTCGACATGAACGGCCGGGGCAGGGTACGAGCAGCGCAGATTGTATCCGCAATCCCCGACCCGGTGCGGTGCCGCCCGCGCCTTGCCACGGCGCGCGAAATCGTGTGCAATGCCGCGGTGCAAAGCCAGCAATACCAGATCACGGTCCGAGCGCGCTCGACCTATGTTCCCGAGCAGTCGGACGAGGACGGCGGACGCTTCGTGTTCGCCTATACGATCACCATAACCAACACCGGCACGGTGGCGGCCCGTCTGATCAGCCGCCACTGGATCATCACCGACTCCGACAATCACGTGCAGGAGGTGCGCGGCATGGGCGTGGTCGGCGAGCAGCCGACGCTGCAACCCCAGGAAAGCTTCGAGTACACCAGCGGCACGGCCATCGCCACGCCGGTGGGAACCATGCGCGGGAGCTACCAGATGGTCGCGGAGGACGGTACGTCCTTCGATGCGCCAATCCCCGAGTTCACGCTGAGCATACCTCGCGTCCTGCACTGATCTCGCTGCCCGCGAACAGCGGCCGGCGGCAGCGTTGCATCGTCTCGTCAACCAACAGTTTCACGCGCCCGCTTCTGGCCCATCGCGGTCCTTGCCGCCCTTGCGCCAGGGCAGGGTCCGCCACACGATGAGGATCAACAGCAGCAGGGCGACGCCCGCCTCGATCAGGAACCAGATCATGCTTGTATGTGCCGCAGTGCGCAGATGTGTTGAGCCACGACGCGAACGCTAGGCCGCACTTGCTATACTCGCGGCCCGCCGCGCCCCACTCGATTCCATGAAGAGAATACACAGCAACGTCGCTCTGATCTTCTTTGTGCTGGCGGGTTGCGCGAGTGTATCCAAAGCGCCTCCACCAGCACCAGCGACCGCGAAGATATGCCCGGAGCCTGCTGCCGCCGCTACGCCCTCACCGCCACTGCCTATTTCCCCGGTCAACAATCTAAGACCGGCGGCATGGAGCGACGTGCCGGGCTGGGCCGAAGACTCCGCTTCGGACGCTTTCTTGGCCTTCCTGCGCGGTTGTGCTGCCCTCAACAGTAGAGCCGAATGGCTGGGGGTGTGCGCCGATGCCGCTGCCGTCCCGAGCCGCGACCAGGCCGCGCTGCGCCGGTTCTTCGAAACCAGCTTCACGCCCTACGCGGTCGTCAACTCCGACGGCTCAGCCGAGGGCACGATCACCGGCTACTACGAGCCGCTGCTGCGCGGCAGCCGCAAGCCGAGCCCGCAATATCGCTTCGCGCTGTTTGGCGTGCCCGATGACCTTCTGGTGGTGGACCTGAGCGAAGTCTATCCGGACCTCAAGAACCTGCGCCTGCGCGGCCGCGTCGACGGCCGCCGCGTAGTGCCGTACTACAGCCGCGCCGACATCGAGGCAGGCAAGGGCGGCGCCGCCGGCCGTGAAATCCTCTGGGTGGACGACGCTGTGGACCTGTTCTTCCTCCAGATACAGGGCTCAGGCAAGGTAGTGCTGGACACCGGCGAGCTCGTGCGCGTGAGCTATGCTGACCAAAACGGGTACCCCTATCGTTCCGTCGGGAGGCTGCTGGTGGAGCACGGGGAGCTCACGCTGGATCAAGCCTCGATGCAGGGGATCAAGGCCTGGGGGAGCCGCAACCCCGACAAGCTGCCCGACCTGCTCAACAGCAACGCGAGCTACGTGTTCTTCCGCGAACAACCGGTCACTGCAAACGGACCCACCGGTGCGCTGGGTGTGCCGCTGACCCCCGGGCGCAGCGTGGCGGTCGACCCCCGTGCGGTTCCGCTGGGGGCGCCGGTGTTCCTGAGCACCACCTGGCCCAACTCCACGCTGTCGCTCAACCGGCTCACGATGGCGCAAGACACCGGAGGTGCGATCAAAGGCGCGGTCCGCGCCGATCTCTACTGGGGCAGCGGCGACGACGCGGGGGTGCAGGCAGGCCGCATGCGTCAGAGTGGACGCATGTGGGTGCTGCTGCCTAACGGGTTCCCGCTAACGCCGGGCGCTCCAACCCCCTGACGTCCGTCGCTTTCTCTCATCTAGTCTAGGGCGCGAAACGCACCTTGACCACGATCCGGCTGCGCACCGGGCGGCCGTCGCGCTGGGCGGGGGCAAAGCGCGCCGCTTTGAATGCATGCAACGCGGGCTCCTCGAAGTAACCGGCCGGTTCCGCCGTCACTACCGACAGCTCCTGCACCACGCCGAACTCATCGATCAGCAACAGCAGCGTGACCTCGCCGGTGATGTCAGAAATCGGCGCTGGATGTGCCGGATGGACCGGCGCCAACGGGTGAGGATATAGATCGAGGTCCTTGGCGGTATACCACGTCGGATCGACGAGCACCGGCACATCAACGCTGGGCAGACGGCTGTCGTCGAGGTGCGCACGCATTGCCGGCGTGGGCTCGGCGACCGTCTCGGGCGATGCTTCGGGGACCCCGGCTGCTACGGGCACCACATCGGCCGGCTCGGACGCTGTGGCAGCCGGAGAGCGGCGGCTTGAAGCGTGTGTTCTGGCCGGGACAACCGGTGGCGCTTCCGCCCCCCGCATGAGCCGGGCCAGTATCACCCGCCCCGGGGCAGATTCCGATGGAGCTACAGCAATACCGTAGATCAGGGACAGGTGCAGCGCAGTCGAAAGCGCTAGCGCGAGAAGCAGTCGCAGCCCAGCGTCGCGCCCCATGAGTGCCTCGCCATCGAACCGCGTCGAGCGCTGTGCGCGCGGAGTGCTCCGCGCCTCAGTTGGTCTTCGCGCCGGACAAGAGCTTCTCGATCTGGGCGGCCGAGATGGCGCCCGGTACCCGCTCGCCGTTGGCGAACACCAGCGTGGGCGTGGCGTTGATCCCGCGCCGGGAACCGAACTCGACCAGCTTGTCGACCGGGTTGTCGCAGGTGGGCGCGGCGGTCGGCGCGATGCCCTTGTTCAGATAGTCGTCCCAGGCTTTCGCCTTGTCTGCTGAGCACCAGATGCGCTTGGCCTTATCGCTCGCCTGCGGGTGGAGGCCGTCGATGGGGAACAGGAACATGTAGATCGTGACGTTGTCGAGCTTGGCCAAGTCGCCCTCGATGCGCTTGCAGAACGGGCAGTCTGGGTCGGAGAACACCGCCATTTTGCGCTCGCCTTTGCCCTTCACCCTCTTGAACGCGAACTCCAACGGCAGCTCGTTGAAGGGGATCATCGCCAGCTTGCGCTTGCGCTCGGCGGTGAGGTTGCGGTCGGTCTTGGTCTCGATGATGTTGCCATCGTAGATGATGTAGTCGAAGTTCTCGTCGGTGTAGAGGATCTCGTTGCTGATCACCACTTCGTACAGCCCGAGATAGGGTAGCTTGGTCACGCTCTGGATCTCGGCCTGCGGGAACTTGACCTGGAGCGCCTTGCGGATGCTCGCCTCATCTGCATGGGCGGCGGAGGCTGCGAGAAGCCCCAGGACAGCAGCCAGCGAGAAAAGTCGTTTGAGCATGAGAGTCCTTCGACGGTAGTGGATCGCGCCTCAGCCGAGCGCGTGCTTGACCAGCAGTGCTTTCAGCGGAAGCAGGCGGTCGGTGAGGTTCAGGCCGAGGTTGCGCAGCCAGGCCAGGGGCGCGACCGAGTTGTTGAACAATCGCTGCAGCCCATGTGTGGCCGTCATCATGGCCAGGATGTCTTCCCGTCTCGCCCTCTCGTAACGGCGCAGCAGCGCACGGCTACCGGCATCGCTCTCCCGGCCGCGCGCGGCCAGGACGGAAGCCAGTTCGCGCGCATCCTGGAAGCCGAGGTTGACGCCCTGACCGGCGAGCGGGTGCAGATTATGCGCGGCGTCTCCCACCAGCGCAAGGCGAGGGCCAACCAGCCGTCGCACCCGTATCAGCCGGAGCGCAAACCCCGTAGGCGCCGTGATCAGAGCGAGGCTGCCGAGCGCCTCGCCGGACGCCGCTCCGACCTCCGCGCACAGCTCCCCAGGGCCGAGCGCCAGCAACCGATCGGCCAGGTCCTGCCGCGCGGACCACACCATCGAAGCGCGGTTGCCCGGCAGCGGCAGGAGCGCGAGCACGCCGTCGGACCGGAACCACTGGAGCGCCACCCCATGGTGCGGCTCCCCGGTTGCGAAGTTGGCGACCACGGCAGTCTGTCCATAGCCGTGTTCCTCCGCTGCCAGTCCCGCCTGGCCGCGCAGCCAGGAATCAGCGCCGTCGGCCGCGACCAGGAGCTTGGCGCGCAGCGCTTCTCCCGTCTCGAGGCGAAGCGTGGCTCGGTCGCTTTCCCAGCGCACCGCAGCGCAGCGGGCCGGGGTGAACATTGTGAGATCCGGCTGGCCGCGCAAGGTTCCATGCAGCGCAGCCACGAGCTCAGAGTTCTCCACGATCGTTGCCAGCCTCGGGACATGAGCCTCGTAAGCGCTGAAGGCGAGTTCGCTTCCGGGGCGGTCGCCGAAGATGCGCATCTGAAACACCGGCGCCAGGCGGTCCGCGCCACCGGGCCAAGCACCCAGCTCGCGCAAGAGGGTCTCGCTAGCCGGGCTGATGGCGTACACGCGCCCGTCCCAGCCGCCCGGGTCGGCTACGGCGGGGCGGTTGCGTTCCACCAGCGCCAGCCTCAAGCCGGTCCGGGCTAGCGCGCGAGCCAGGCACAGCCCCACCAAGCCGCCTCCCACGATCGCGACGTCGAAGTCGAGGGAATCCATCATCGGATGGGCGCTTGAAACCGTCTAACGTTTTGATTTGCCGTGCGCCTTGAACTCGATACCGGCGCCTTGACACGATCCAGCGGGCTCAGTACGCTTTCGCCCCCTGTGACCTTCGGGCGTGGCGAATTAGCTCAGTGGTTAGAGCAGAGGAATCATAATCCTTTGGTCCGGGGTTCGAATCCCTGATTCGCCACCAGTACGCACCTTCTATCATGGAGGGGGCTCCCTGTCAGGACATAGGACACAACCTTCTCTTCAGTCGCAAGCAGTTTGAAAGCCTAACTTTGAATTAGCCGACACCGGCGTCGGTTCAATCGCCCGATGTCGGTATAAACGCGCCGAGAGTCCATTAAATTTATCCTAATGTCGGTTCGATTTTTAATCCGGACGGGCTTCACCCGATTCTCCGGACAGTTTGCTTAGCTTCCGAAGCGTAGCTCGTACTCCATAGGGCTGATGTTGTGCCGAGACTCGAATGGCGCCGACGCGGATTGTAGAAGCGCTCGATGTAGTCGAACGGGTCTGCTCGCGCCTCGTCCCGGCTGCGGTAGCGGCTGACCCGCTTCCTTACTCTAGTTCTAAACTGTCGTAGAATTTCGCGGGAACGTCGCACATGCAGGATCTCGAGAGGTTATTTCTCAGCGCTGTTGCTGCGCATCAGGCAGGCGATCTGAATGAGGCGGAGCGGCTCTACAAGCGCATTTTAAAGGCTAGGCCGCAACAGTTCGATACGCTGAACGCGTTCGGGCACCTGGAGTTGCAGCAAGGCAGGCTGACCGAGGCCCACGCTCTGTTCACCAGGGCGCTCAAGCTGAACCCCCGGTCCAGTGAATTGCGAGCCAATCGTGGCAGCATATCGTTGGAACTCGGGCGCTCCGAGGAGGCAATACAGGACTACGACAAGGCACTGGCTGTCAACCCAACGGACCTCACGGCGCTGATGAACCGCGGCACGGCCTTAGCGAACCTACACAGACACGAAGAAGCGCTCTCGAGCTACGGGAGGGCGCTCGCCATCAAGCCGTCCTTCGCCCCAGCGCTCTACAATCAGGGCAATGTCCTGCTCGACATGCAACGCCCCTGGATGCGCTTGCGAGCTACGACCAGGCCTTGGCGCGCCAGCAAAACTACGCCGAAGCGTTCCACAACCGCGGTGTTGCACTCCGGCAACTGCAACGCCTCGAAGAAGCGGTGCACAGCTACCGCAAGGCGATCGCGATTAGGCCCGGCTATGCCGAGGCGTTCAATCACCTGGGGGAGTCTCTGCGCCAGCTCAATCAGTTGCAGGAGGCGCTGCAAAGTTGCGAGACGGCGCTCGCGATCCAGCCAAACTTTGCCGAGGCGCTGAACAACCGTGCCATTGTCCTACTGGCTCTGCACCGCCTTGAGGAGGCGCTGCGCAGCTGCGACGGGGCGCTGGCAATCAGGCCCGACTTTGCCAACGCGCTGGCCACACGCGGCTATATCTTGCAAGACTTCGAAAGGCATGAGGAAGCGGCCGCCAGTTTCAGGGTGGCGATGAAGCTCGATCCCGAACACGAGTACGCGTTAGGCAGCCTCATCTACTCGGCAGTCCAGGCCTGCGATTGGAGCGAGTATGCGCAGCAGGATTCGCTGAGCGCTTGCATTCAGGCCTCTAGGCGCGTTGCTCTACCGTTTGTGCTCACAGCGGTTTCCGCGTCGCCACAGGAGCAATATCTGTGCTCCAAAATCTTGGTTGCCCATCGCTGCCCCCCTGCGCCCGCTCCGATCTGGCGGGGGGAGCAGTACAAGCATGCCAAGATCCGTCTCGCATACCTTTCTGCCGACTTCCACGACCACGCAACGGCCTTTCTGATGGCAGGGTTGTTTGAGCACCACGACGCGACGCGGTTTGAGACCACCGCCGTGTCGTTTGGCACTAATACCCGGAGCGACATGCGGTCGCGGCTGGAACGCGCTTTTGAACGATTCATCGATGTTCGGAACAAGAGCGACCGCGAGGTAGCAACGATGCTTCGGGAACTCGAAATCGATATCGCAGTCGACCTTAAAGGCTTCACGGCAGACAGTCGTACGGGGATATTTGCACACCGCCCTGCACCGATCCAAGTCAACTACCTGGGCTACCCCGGGACTATGGGAGCTGACTACATCGACTACATTTTGGCCGATCGGTACGTGATCCCAGAAGAACACCACGCCTACTACATGGAGAAAGTCGTATATCTGCCCGATACCTATCAGGTCAACGACAGAAAGCGGCGCATCGCCGAGCGTACACCGACTCGGGGTGAGGCCGGGTTGCCGGACCGGGGCTTTGTGTTCTGCTCATTCAACCGCAATTACAAGATCACGCCCCCCGTCTTTGATATCTGGATGCGGCTACTGCGTGAAGTTGACGGATCCGTCTTGTGGCTGCTGGCGGGCAATGCTTCCGCTCCCAATGCTCTGCGGCGCGAGGCGATGCTCAGAGGCGTTGCGCCAGAGAGGCTGGTGTTTGCTGCACGCGCTGAACTGGCAGACCACCTTGCGCGTCACAGGCTGGCCGATCTTTTCCTCGACACGCTTCCGTATAACGCTCACACAACCGCCAGTGACGCCCTGTGGGCGGGTTTGCCCGTATTGACATGCTTAGGCACAACCTTCGCGGGACGAGTGGCCGGACGCCTGCTCAACGCCATAGGCTTACCCGAGCTCATCACGCACTCGCTTCAGGAATATGAAGCCTTGGCGTTCAAGCTCGCCACGGACGGAAAAACGCTCTCGGAAATCAAGCAACAGCTCGCGCGCAACCGCGAAACGTTCCCGCTTTTCGACACCGACCGTTTTCGGCGACACATCGAGGCAGCATATCTCTCAATGTGGGAACGCTATCAAGGTGGACAAACCCCGGCAAGCTTTGCGGTCGATCCAATCGACCAATAACTTCTTCCTTACCCATGGAAGGGGACGGATGCTGAAACCGGTGGATGAGTACAGCGGCAACGGATAGGAGCGCCTTGGCACATCGATTCGACCGCTCCGCTACAGGCCGGTCCATCGGTCCAGCGGACAGTGTCGGTTAGGATTGAAGGGCGCGTTATCGCCTTGAACCGCCGTACGGACCTGTTTCGGCTCATTCCTGGCCAGAACAGCTACCCTCATCTCGTACTGAATCCCGGTTAACGCGCCAACGAACGCGATGCGGATGAGGGCAGAGTCATCGGCACGATACTGCTCTTGGCGTTTCCACGGCCGTTGCATGACCTCAGCCAACTGATAGCGACCGCTCTCGTGATAGCAGAGAAGAATGCCCCTGGCAAGATCAGCAAAGCTCGCCTGTAGAGCGATGGCCACTTCAACAGGTGCCGCTTTCGATCTCTCACCGGCAGCCTCTACGGCGCTTACCGGGTGCTGAAGCAGGAACGTCGCAATGAATGCTGCAAGGGTCGCTGGGTCCATGTAGCTCCTCAGGTTGCGCCCTGAGTTTCTAGAGCTAGATGGGGATTCTACGCCGCCCGCTCCAGAAATCCCCGCACCCTTCCCTCGACCCGCTGGTATCTAATGGCCCGCGCCAGTACGCAAAACTGCTGGATTACGGCTTGCCGCCGAAGTCCTAACCTTCTGATTTTGATTGCGTTACCCTCTTTCGCGTCGCCTCCAACCGACGCCGCATGCTGGTGTCCAGGCCCGGAGCGCTGTTCAAGTTCGTCGGCGTTTTGACGCTACTGGTAGTGCTGCAGCGCCTAGGCCACGCGATCCGCAACATGCTGTCCCCACCGCAATACGTCTGCCTCAACCGCACGGGCTGTCAACTCCTGGCGCGGGCCGTGGGCAGCGCGCCCCCCCGCGATGACGATGTACAAGACCTACTTGATTGGCCCTAAGGCGGCTGTGTCCCACGGAGGTGAACGATGACGATGTCGTATGAGGAACTCGATCAGCGCGGGCGGCACGTTGTGGCCCACCTGCGGGCCTGCCAGCGCTACGCCGAGAAGGTGAATGGGCTGGCGACAGCGACCACGGCCGCCCGCCTCGAGCGCTTGGCCGTGCACTGGAATTCAGCAGTCACCTTGACCCTCGACGTACGCGGTGCCGTCTCGCCTCCGACCTTCGGGGCATGGTTACGCAGGCATCGCATCCCGTTGGGCACCGCACGCAGGCTGCTGGGGGAGTAGCGCGTGGATCCGGATCATCTCAGCCATAATGGTGCTCGCGTCCACTCGCATGCTGCTGGCAGTATTTGTCGTCCTCACCCTCGCCTGCGGCGGGGTCGCGATTTACTACAACCGCGTTTTCGAACGCCTGGAGGTGGCGTTGGTTGAGACCAAGGCTCAGCTCGCTGCCGCGCAGGCCCGGCTCAAAGAGCAGCAGGCGGAGCTGCGCGCCGAACAGTCCAGGCCAGTTCCCGGCTCCAGCCTAAAGGACCGCAGGTAGGCGTTCGTCCAGTCGGGCCGCAGGAAAATCGCCTGCCCCTCCTTCAGCGTGATGTCCCCCCAGCACACCTGCCGGCACACCGACGCCCCCAGCTGGTCCTTCACGGTGGCACTCCACCGTCGCGTCATGGGTTGAGGCCACAGGTTGTGCGGGTCGCGCGGGGCGCCGCCGACGCACAGCGGGACCAGATGGTCCTCGCGATAGTCATGCGACGGGCCCTCGAGCCCTAGCTCCCCAAGGATGCTAGGCCCGATCAGGCACCGGGAGGCCGCGACGGTGCTACAATCCGCTCCCTCGTGCTACCCATGACTGATACACCAAGTGCCCGGTCTGGCTTTGAAAGCTGTTGATTGCTAAGGACCCCCGCGGCCAGAATTAGAATCCCTGATTCGCCACCACAGCGCTGGCCTACGTGTCGTACTTGCCCCGGGCAGCTCCTCTGAGCGCGTTGCGCCGCATGGCCGCTGTCTTGGCGCTGGGCGTCGCATTGTCGGTTGGCGCAGCGTTCGCCGCAGCCGCGCGCTCCCTGCCTGGCGATGCGAAGTTCGTCGAGGACGCCGAGTTCAGCTACCCCTATGTCAAGGTGGGCGAACAGACGCTGCGCATGGCAGTAGGCGCCAGGATCTACAACGAGAGCAATCTCATCATCATGCCGGCGGCTGTCCCGGCGAAGGCCAACGTGCTGTTCAAGACCGACATCAACGGCGAGATCTCCCGCGTCTGGATACTGACGGACGAGGAGACGAAGACATACCAGGACAAGTAGGTCGGCGCGAAATGGCTGGCAAGGTGTACATCAAGACCTTCGGCTGCCAGATGAACGAGTACGACTCGGGCAAGATGGCCGACGTTCTGGCCGCGTCGGAGGGGCTGCAAGCGACCTCCGATCCAGAGGATGCGGACGTGATCCTGTTCAACACCTGTTCGGTGCGCGAGAAGGCGCAGGAGAAGGTGTTTTCCGACCTCGGCCGCGTCAAGCACCTGAAGCAGCGCAACCCGGGGCTGCTGATCGGCGTGGGCGGCTGCGTCGCGAGCCAGGAGGGGCGGGCCATCGTGGAGCGCGCTCCGTTCGTCGACGTGGTGTTCGGCCCGCAGACCCTGCACCGCCTGCCGCAGCTGATACAGGCGCGACGGCGGACGGGGAAGCCTCAGGTCGACGTGAGCTTTCCGGAAATCGAGAAGTTCGACGCGCTGCCGCCGGCCCGCGTCGAGGGGGCCACGGCCTTCGTTTCCATCATGGAGGGGTGCAGCAAGTACTGCAGTTTCTGCGTGGTGCCCTACACGCGTGGTGAGGAAGTATCGCGCCCGCTGGACGACGTGCTGACCGAGGTGGCGGAACTCACAGACCAAGGCGTGAAGGAGATCACGCTGCTGGGCCAGAACGTCAACGCCTACCGCGGGCGGATGCAAGACGGCGACATCGCCGACCTCGCGCTGCTCGTCGAGTACCTCGCCGAGATGCCCGGGCTCGAGCGCATCCGCTACACTACATCCCACCCCAACGAGTTCACCCAGCGGCTCATCGACGTCTACGAACGCGTTCCGCAGTTGGTGGGCCACGTGCACCTGCCGGTGCAATCGGGCTCAGACCGTGTTCTCGCCGCCATGAAGCGCGGCTATACGGTTCTCGAGTACAAGTCCATCGTTCGTCGGCTGCGGGCGGTGCGCAGCGAGATGTCGATTTCGTCGGATTTCATCGTCGGGTTCCCGGGCGAGACCGAGACCGACTTCGAAGCCACCCTGCGGCTGGTGGATGAGGTGGGTTTCGATCGCGGCTTCAGCTTCGTCTACAGCCCGCGCCCCGGTACGCCCGCGGCGAACCTACCCGATGCCACGCCGCGCGAACTCAAGTTCGAGCGGCTGCGGGGCCTGCAGCAGCGCCTCGAGAGTCAGGCGCAGTCCATCAGCGATGCGATGGTCGGCACGCGCCAGCGCGTGCTGGTGGAGGGCGCGTCGAAACACGATCCCGCCGAGCTTGTTGGCCGCACCGACAACAATCGCGTCGTTAACTTTTCCGGACCCGCTGCCCCCGGCGACCGGCGCCTGATCGGACAGTTCGCCGACGTGATCATCGTCGCGGCCCTGGCGCATTCGCTGCGCGGCAGCGTCGCGGGCACGTAGCCTTTCCTTGAATCCGGTCCAGATCTCCTTCACTCCGGTGGACAACGAGCGGTTGTCCAACTTGTGCGGCGTGCTGGACGAGAACCTCAAGCAGATCGAGTCCACGCTCGACGTCAGCATCGCGCGCCGCGGCGAGAACTTCTCCGTGTCCGGTGAGGCGAAACAGACGCGGCTGGCGGCGGAGGCGTTGCGGCGCTTCTACCAGATGGCCGTTCAGAATCTCTCCGTCGAGGACGTGCAGCTGGGGCTGATCGAGGTCGCGAATCCCAACCGGGCGCCGGCCTCCGCCGACGGCGAGCCGATCCTGCTGACGCGCCGGCGCGACCTACACGGGCGCACGCCGCATCAGGTGCAGTATCTGCACCAGATTCAGGAGTACGACATCACCTTCGGCATCGGTCCTGCGGGCACCGGCAAGACCTATCTCGCCGTCGCCTCGGCGGTCGACGCCTTCTAGCGCGACGCCATCAAGCGCATCGTGCTGGTGCGCCCGGCGGTGGAAGCGGGCGAGCGCCTGGGCTTTCTGCCGGGAGACCTGGCGCAGAAGGTCGATCCTTATCTGCGGCCGCTGTACGATGCCCTGTACGACCTGATGGGCTTCGAGAAGGTGGGCAAGCTGTTCGAGCGCGGCTCGATCGAGATCGCGCCGCTCGCCTACATGCGCGGTCGCACGCTCAATCATTCCTTCATCATTCTGGACGAGGCGCAGAACACCACGCCCGAGCAGATGAAGATGTTTCTCACACGCACCGGCTTCGGCACCAAGGCCGTGATCACCGGCGACGTGACCCAGATCGACCTGGCGCGCGGCCAGAAGAGCGGACTGGTGGACGCGCGCGAAGTGCTCAGCGAAGTGCGCGGCATCGTCTTCACCCTGTTCACCAGCGAAGACGTGGTACGCCATCCCCTGGTGGCTCGCATCGTCGACGCCTACGAAGCGCGCACCAAGAGGGAGCAACCGTGACGCCCGGACCACGGGCGAAGCGCGGGCACAGGCTTGCGCTCACGGTCCAGTTCGCCTCGCAGGCGGCGCACCTGCCGTCGCGCCGGCAGCTCCGGCGCTGGGCATCGGCGGCACTGGCGCAGGACGCAGAGGTCACGCTGCGCATCGTGGGCGAAGCCGAGGGACGGCGCCTGAATCGCGAATTCCGCGGCAAGAATTCCCCCACCAACGTGCTCACCTTCGCTTACCCCGAGCAGCGCCCGCTGACCGGCGACATCGTGCTGTGCGCGCCGGTTGTTCGGCAGGAGGCCGAGGCGCAGGACCTGAGCCTGGCGGCGCACTACGCCCATCTGGTGGTGCATGGCATGCTGCACCTGCAGGGATACGACCATGAGCGCGCCGCTGCAGCCCAGGTGATGGAGTCGCTGGAATCTGAAATCGTAACGCAGCTGGGGTATCCTGATCCCAACGCCATACAGGCCTGAACGCGCGCCGGTTCGATCCGAGCCGGCGCGGGCCGCCATGCATGGACCCTCACCCTAAACCGACACTCCTCGAGCGCATCGGCGCCATCCTGATGCGCGAACCCGAAGACCGTGAGCAGCTTCTGGAGCTGCTGCAGTCTTCCTACGAGCGCAACCTGATGGATGCGGACGCGCTCGCCATGATCGAGGGCGTGCTGCAAGTGTCGGAGCTGCATGCGCGCGACATCATGGTCCCGCGCGCGCAGATGGACGTCGTCGACATCCAAGACCCGCCCGAGAAGTTCCTCCCGAAGGTCATCGAGTCCGGCCACTCGCGCTTCCCGGTCATCGGCGAGAGCAAGGACGATGTCATCGGGATCCTCCTGGCGAAGGACCTGCTGGGCTACTTCGGCGGCAAGGAGCACGACGTGCGCGAGATGTTGCGCCCGGCGGTGTTCATCCCCGAGGCCAAGCGGCTCAACGTGCTGCTGAAGGACTTCCGCCGCAACCGCAATCACATGGCGATCGTGGTGGACGAATACGGCGGCGTGGCCGGGCTGGTGACTATCGAGGACGTGCTGGAGCAGATCGTCGGCGATATCGAAGACGAATACGACTTCGACGAGACCGAGGCCAATATCCTGTTGGACCGCAACGGACTGTACCGCGTCAAGGCGCAGACCTCGATCGAGGACTTCAACGCCACCTTCGGCACGGCGTTCCGCGACGAGGAGTACGACACGGTCGGCGGCCTGCTTCTGAGCCAGTTCGGGCGCCTACCCAAGCGCGGCGACGAGGTCGTGCTCGACGGTCTGCGTTTCCGCGTGCTGCGCGCCGACAGCCGGCGGCTGCATTCGCTGCTGGTCGAGAAGCTCCCCTCCGCTGAATGAAGCGAGGCCAGCCCTCGCTGCGCGAACGCCTGGACCTGGTGCCGTTGAGCCCGGGACTGGGCCGGCTGTTTCTCAGCGCCGTGCTGGGAGCCGCCAGCGTGCTAGGGTTCGCGCCCTTTTATCTATTTCCGGTCCCCGTTGCAACGCTAACCGGCCTGGCATGGCTGTGGCAGCACAGCCGCAGCGCCGGGCAGGCGCTCGCACTGGGTTTGAGCTTCGGGCTTGGCTACTTCCTCACGGGAACGAGCTGGGTCTACGTCAGCATGCACGACTTCGGCGGCATGGCCTGGCCGGTCGCCGGATTTGCCACCGTGTTCTTCTGCTCCTACCTCGCGCTGTTTCCTGCAATTGCCGGATGGACGTTTGCGCGCATACGGGCGCCCGGACGGGCGCGCCTGGCGATCGTGTTTCCGGCCGCTTGGACGTTATGCGAATGGGTGCGCGGATGGTTGTTTACCGGCTTCCCCTGGCTTGCGGTGGGCTACTCGCAGTCCCCCGATGGACCGCTGTCCGGTTTCGCTGCGCTGCTCGGCGTCTACGGCGTCTCGCTGCTGGCTGCATTCAGTGCCGGTCTGTTGATCTGGGTCGCCGGCGCCCTCGCAGCCACGCGCGGCGAACCGGCTCTTCGCCGGGCACGCGCGACGTTATTACATCCGGCGCTGGCGCTCCTCGCGCTGCTCTGGCTGGCTGGTTGGGTGCTGCAGCGCGTGCCATGGACAGCGCCGGCCGGCGAGCCGGTCACGATTAGCCTGGTCCAGGGCAACATCGAGCAGGACATGAAATGGCGCCCGGAGTCCGCGCGGGCCTCGCTCGAGACTTATCTTGAGCTCATGCTGGGCACGCACGGGCGGCTGGTCCTGCTGCCGGAAACCGCGCTGCCGGTCTTCAATGTGGACCTGCCGGCCGGGTACATTGAAGCGCTGGCTCGCCCTGCGCGTGACAGAGGCGGCGATCTGCTGACCGGCATACCCGAGTACGTGCAGGCAGACCCCCCGCGCTACTACAACAGCGTGATGAGCTTCGGCACGCGCCCGACCCAGGCCTACCGCAAGTACCACCTGGTGCCCTTCGGCGATTACGTCCCGCACTGGAGTTTTCTCACCTCGATCATGCACACGCTGCGGATTCCGATGTCCGACTTCTCCCGCGGGGAGCCGTATCAACGTCCGCTGGATGTCGCCGGTCAGCGCGTGGCCGTCAACATCTGCTACGAGGACGCGTTCGGCGAGGAGATCATCCGCCAGCTTCCCGAAGCGACCCTGCTCGCCAACTTCACCAACGACGCCTGGTGGGGCAAGTCGGCGGCATCCGACCAGCATCTGCAGATCGCCCAGATGCGCTCGCAGGAAACCGGGCGCTACATGCTTCGGGCCACCAACACCGGGGTAACCGCGGTCATCGACGAACGCGGGCGTGTCGCGAACGCCGTCCCCCAGTTTGTCGTAGCGGTGCTGGAAGGAAAGGCTCAGGGCCGCACCGGAAGCACGCCGTACATCGTGTGGGGCAACTCGGCCCTTCTCGCGCTGGTTGCGGCGGGCCTGCTGGTGCCGCCGCTCTCCAGGCGCTTCAGGCAACGCGTCGCGTAGCCGAGGAAACCAAGTAAAATCCGCGTTCTTCCGGGGCTTTGCCACATCACTGCGACCAGCAATGAATTTTCAGGACCTCATCCTCCAGCTTCAGACCTATTGGGGCAAGCACGGCTGCGCGCTGCTCCAGCCTTATGACATGGAGGTCGGCGCAGGCACTTTCCACACAGCGACCTTCCTGCGCGCGCTGGGGCCCGAGCCCTGGCGCGCCGCCTACGTGCAACCTTCGCGCCGCCCGAAGGATGGACGCTACGGCGCCAATCCGAACCGCCTGCAGCACTACTATCAGTATCAAGTCGTGCTCAAGCCCTCGCCCGACAACATCCAGGACCTGTATCTCGACTCGTTGCGCGAGCTGGGCATCGACCCACGGCGCAACGACATCCGCTTCGTCGAGGACGACTGGGAATCGCCCACGCTCGGCGCCTGGGGACTGGGGTGGGAGGTGTGGCTCAACGGCATGGAGATCACCCAGTTCACCTATTTCCAGGAGGTGGGCAGCCTGGTGTGCAAGCCCGTGCTGGGCGAGATTACCTACGGCCTCGAGCGTCTCGCCATGTATCTGCAAGGCAAGGACAACGTCTACGACCTCGTCTGGGTCGACGGGGTCACCTACGGCGATGTGTACCACCAGAACGAGATCGAGCAGTCGACTTACAATTTCGAGCAGTCCAACGTGCAGATGCTGTTCGAGCACTTCAATCAGTTCGAGCGCGAGGCGAAGCGGCTGGTCGAAGCCGGCTTGGCGTTGCCGGCCTACGAGATGGTGCTGAAGTGCTCTCACACCTTCAATCTCCTCGATGCGCGCGGCGCCATCTCGGTCACCGAGCGCGCCACATATATTGGCCGCGTGCGCACGCTGGCCCGGCTGGTGGCCCAGGCGTATTACGAATCGCGCGAGCGGTTGGGCTTTCCGATGCTGAAATCGGCCAAGAAAGCTGCCTGAGGTCGTGAAGCACACGCTGCTGGTCGAACTGCTCACCGAAGAGCTTCCGCCGAAGGCCCTCGAGAGGCTCGGCGCGGCGTTCACGCAGGCCGTAAAGCTCGGCCTCGCCGAGGCGGGTTTCACGGAGCACGGCCCGGACGAGAGCGCGGACATTCTGGCCACGCCCAGGCGTCTCGCAGTGCTCGTGGCCGATGTTCTTGCCGTCCAGCCGGAGCGCTCAGCTGAGCGCAAAGGCCCCTATCTATCTCAGGGCCTCGATGCCCAGGGCAAGCCGTCGCAGGCCTTGCTCGGATTTGCCAAAAGCTGCAGTGTCGCTGTGGATGCCCTGGAAAAATCGGCCGATGCGAAAGGCGAGTTCTACGTCTTCCGGGCGAGCAAGCGCGGCGAACCGCTGGAGTTGCACCTGCCGCGCATCGTGGGCCAGGCCCTGAGCAGCCTCCCCACCCCGAAGGTCATGCGCTGGGGCGACGGAGGGGCGCAGTTCGTGCGTCCGGTGCACGGGCTCGTGATGATGCTAGGCAAGCGCGTGATCCCCGGCGAGGTGCTGGGGCTTTCCAGCACCAATCGCACACGCGGTCATCGCTTCATGGGCGAGGGCAAGGTCGAGATTCCCAGTGCCGACGCATACCTCGAACGCATAGCTCGCCTTGGCTGCGTTATCGCCAGCTTCGTGCAGCGCAAGAATGCTATTGCCGAGGCCTTGCGCCGAGTCGCAGCGGAGCACTCTGCCGCCCTGGCCGAGCACGAGGCGCTGCTGGATGAGGTGACCGCTCTAATCGAGTACCCCGCGATCTACCAGGGCAATTTCGACCCCGCCTTCCTGCAAATTCCGCAGGAGTGCTTGATCCTCTCGATGCAGCAACACCAGAAGTATTTTCCGCTACTCGACGGCAAGACCGGTAAGCTGCTGAACCAGTTTCTCATCGTCAGCAATCTCGAGACCGAAGACCCGAAGAACATCGTAAAGGGCAACGAGCGCGTGCTGGGCGCGCGGCTGTCGGACGCCAAGTTCTTCTACGACCAGGATCGCAAGACCAAGCTGGCCGACCGGGTCGAACGCCTGGGCAGCGTCGTCTACCACAGCAAGCTGGGGAGCCAGCTCGAGCGCGTGCAGCGCATCCAGAAGCTGGCCGTCGCGATCGCGGAGAAACTGCACGCCGACGTGCGCAAAACCGAGCGTGCGGCGTGGCTATCGAAAGCGGACCTGCTAACAGATATGGTAGGCGAGTTCCCCGAACTGCAGGGGACCATGGGCCGGTACTACGCGGAGCACGACAGAGAGGACGAGGTGGTGGCGCGCGCTATCGAGGAGCACTACCTGCCTCGCATCTCAGGCGACAAGCTGCCTGAAGACAATATCGGCCGCTCCGTCGCGCTGGCCGACAAGCTCGATGCGTTGGTCGGTATCTACGGGGTCGGGCTCGCGCCCACCGGGGACAAGGACCCCTTCGGGCTGCGGCGACAAGCGCTAGGGGTACTGCGCATTCTTGCCGAGAAATCCCTGCCCCTGGATCTGGTCGAGCTGCTGCAGCTCGCCAAGCTCAGCTTCCCACCCGGCATCCTGCACGACAGCGTTGCGGTCGACCTGCATGGCTTCACACTGGAGCGATTGCGCAGCTACCTGCGCGAGCGCGGCTTCGCGCAGGACGAGATCGAGGCGGTGGTCAGCCAGAACCCGACACGCATTGACCAAGTCGTGCCCAGGCTGGAGGCGGTCCGCGTCTTTCGCGCGATGCCCGAGGCGCAGAGTCTGTCGAGCGCTAACAAGCGTATCCGCAATATCCTCAAGAAAACCACCGTCACACAGACCGTGCCCGACCCGGCGATCCTACAGGAAGCGGCGGAGAAGGACCTGTTTGCGGCCACCTCTGAGCTGACGCCGCGGGTAAGCTCGCTGTGGGAGGCGAGAGACTACACCGAGGCGCTGCGCCTACTGGCCGGTGTGCGAAAGGAGGTGGATACGTTCTTCGACCAGGTGATGGTCATGACCGACGAGCCTGTCATCCGCAACAACCGCCTGGCGCTGCTGTCGCAGCTCGAAAGCCTCATGAACCAGGTGGCGGATATCTCCAAGCTCGCGTCCTAGCGTTGTTCGAGCAGGGCCCGCGCGCCGATCACAGATCGCGCAGCGCGCCGCGAGGTGTGGACTTGATCCTCTGAAGCAGTGGCGCCATCTCGCGCCCAGAACCGTAGATCACCGATGAGCGGTCGATCCTGTGGTCATACTGCTGGGCCACCAGCACGAACCGGTCCGTCTCCCAGATGCGGATCTGGTCCGAGAACTGACCAGCCATGCCGCTGCGGATGGTGACGCTCCAATCGCTCCCCTCTCCGAGCCGGGCGGACAGGACTGGCAACATCTGCTCAAAGCGCGATTCGGGAAAGTAGACCGTGACCTGCGCCAAGCGCCCGTCCTTGAACATTGCCTCTAGCGCACTCACGCCAACATCGCCGAGAGTCTCAAGCGCCCCCGGTAGGGGAACGCAGCGGCGTAGGTCGGGGTCCGTGCGATCCTGGCGGCAGGTGAGCTCGGCGCCCTCGAGCACGCTGGTGAATTCGCTACCCACCAGCTCGGGTGCCAGGCCTTCAAAGACATCACCGGCCGCGCCTGCCTCGGCCATCATCAGGGCGCAGCAGGCAGCGACCCATGCGTTGCGGATCAGAGCCTCCCGAACTCTCGCATAACGTGCTGCTGGCGGCGGCTGACCGGCAGTCGCTCTTCCAGCCCACGCAGCTTGACCACCCACCCGCTCTCGCCGCCACCGTCGGCGCCTCGCTCGAAGCTCTCGATGTAGTCGCGCGACACGAGATAGCTGCGGTGCACGCGCACAAACCTCTCGCGGAACTCCTGCTCCAATCGCGTCAGGGACTCCTCCAACAGGTGCTCGCGCTCCACAGTGCGGATAGTCACATATTTGAGCTCGGCACGCATGAACAGCACCCTGTCCACCGGCACCAGGAGCAGCCGCCCGCGCTCCTGTACCGACAGATGCCTGCGAGCCTCGGGGGCGAGCTGCTGCAGGACGTCCAGGCTCAACGGCGTGATCGAGCGCACCCGCGCCAACGCGTCGTACAAACGGCGCAGGCGGATGGGTTTGACCAGGTAGTCTACGGCGTGCAGCTCGAAGGCCTTCACCGCGTAGACATCGTAAGCGGTGGTGAAGATCACCAATGGCGCATCGGCCAGCTTTTGCATGTGCTGTGCCGCCTCGATCCCGTCCATCTCGGGCATGCGGATGTCGAGCAGTACCACATCGGCTTGCGTGTGCTGCAGCATCTCGACCAGCGCGCAGCCGTTGGGCGCCTCGCCTACGACCTCCAGTGCGAGGCTCGCTGCGCAATCCTCCAGCAAGTCGCGGATCCGGCTGCGGGCGGGCGCCTCGTCGTCGGCGATCACGATGCGCAGGGTCTGGCCGCGCTTACTCACCGCGCCTCCGTGCGGTAGGGGATGACGATGTGTACCTGATAGGCATCATCGGTCAGGCTGCTCTTGAGACTGGCCTCTGCGTCGAAGTGCAGGGCCAGGCGTTCGCGGATGTTGCCTAGCGCCATCTTGTTTCCCGCATGATGGTTGCCGTCCTTGCGGTACGGGTTGCGCAGTACCAAGTGGACCTCGTCGCGCGCCTTGTACACGTTGATGCTGATCACGCCGGTCTCCGAGCACGGCTCGATGCCGTGGTAAACGGCGTTCTCCACCAGAGGCTGCAGAACCAGCGGTGGAATGAGCGTTTCGCCCGGCATGTTTTCGGTGTGCCACTCGACCCTGAGCCGCTCGCCCAGGCGCAGCTGCTCGAGGTTGAGATACTGTTGGGTCAGTTCCACTTCGCGCGCCAGCGTCGACAGAACCCGGTTGTCCGCCATCAGCACGCGGAACAACTCGGCCATGTCTTCCAGCGCGGTCTCGGCGCGCTTGGGCGCCTGACGGATCAAGCTCAGCACGGCGTTGATGCTGTTGAACAGAAAATGCGGCCGGATGCGCGCCTGCAAGGCCTGCAGCCGAGCCTCGGTGAGGGCGGGCGAGAGCGCGCGGTTGCGCAGGTGAAAGTAGTACAGAATCAAAGCGGCGGCAGCCAGCGTGAACAGCCAGTAGCGCTCCAGCTGGCCATAGGGGTCTCCGCCGAAGAACTGCTCGCCGGCCCTGTGGATGACGGTGACGATGAGCAGTTCGATCAGCACGACGACCAGGATCCCGGTCCGGTAGTCGAGGCGGCGCAGCCAGCGGCTGAGCCCGGACAGCGCCAGAATGCTCAGCACCAGCACCGGCTGAACGGGTGCGGACACTTCCAGGAACAGGGGCAGAAAGGCCCCCCAGTTGCCGGCCTGCGCGAGCGCAAGAAATCCGGACAGTGCGAGGACGATCAGCACGATGCGCAGGATCACGCCCAGGTTGCCGAAGTCCGGCAGGGCGTCTTGGTGCACGTTTTGATTTATACTCTTCACCGCTGCAAATGCCTGTCTAAACGGGCTTTTTGGGCCGAGACACGGGCCTCTGCAACACAGCGGAGCACAGGGTGTGCCAGCGCGTGCCGCCGCGCGCAGGAGAGCCCCGCACCATGACCGTAAAGTCGGGACTGAACAGCGCCCACGCCGATGCAAGACGACGCCTCTGACAACAAGGCCTGGTCCGGCCGCTTCAACGAGCCGGTGGACGACATGGTCAAGCGCTACACCGCGTCGGTGAGCTTCGACAAGCGGCTGGCCGAGTTCGACATCCAGGGCTCGCTCGCGCATGCGCGCATGCTGAGCAAGGCCGGCGTGCTTTCGGCCAAGGACCTGAAAGACATCGAGCGTGGCATGGCGCAAATCCTGGGCGAGATCCAGGCCGGCCACTTCCCCTGGTCGGTGGAACTGGAGGATGTGCACCTCAACATCGAGAAGCGGCTCACGGACCTCGTCGGCGAAGCGGGCAAGCGGCTGCATACCGGCCGCTCGCGCAACGACCAGGTGACCACCGACGTGCGGATGTGGCTGCGCGCTGCCCTGGACGTGATCGACCAGCTGGCCAGGGCCCTGCAGACACAGCTGGTCGAGCTCGCCGAACGGCATGTTGACACGGTGATGCCTGGTTTCACGCACATGCAAGTGGCGCAGCCGGTCAGCTTCGGTCATCACTTGATGGCCTACTACGAGATGCTCAAGCGCGACCGCAGCCGGCTGGCCGACTGCCGGCGCCGGGCGAACCAGCTGCCGCTGGGCGCCGCCGCGCTGGCTGGCACGACGTATCCGATCGACCGTGAGATGGTGGCCCGCGAGCTGGGCTTCGAGGGCTTGTGCCTGAACTCGCTGGACGCGGTTTCCGACCGCGACTTCGCCATCGAGTTCGCCGCTGTGGCGGCGCTGCTCATGACTCACCTGTCACGCCTGTCCGAGGAGCTGGTCCTGTGGATGAGCCCGCGCTTCGGCTTCGTCGTGCTGGCCGACCGCTACTGCACCGGCTCCTCCATCATGCCGCAGAAGAAGAATCCGGATGTGCCCGAGCTGGTGCGCGCCAAGACCGGTCGGGTAAACGGCCATCTGGTGGCGCTGCTCACGGTGATGAAGTCCCAGCCGCTGGCTTACAACAAGGACAACCAGGAGGACAAGGAGCCGCTGTTCGATCTGGCGGACACCCTGATCGACACGCTGCGCGTGTTCGCCGGGATGATGGGCGGGCTCACGGTGAACCCCGAGGCCATGCGGCGAGCCGCCTCGGAAGGGTTCGCCACCGCCACCGATCTGGCCGACTACCTGGTGAAGAAGGGGCTCCCGTTTCGTGACGCGCACGAGGCCGTCGCGCGCGCCGTGCGCTTCGCGTCGGACCACCGCGTTGATCTCGCCGCGCTTCCGCTCGACGAGCTGCGGCGCTTCTCGCCCCTGATCGCGAGCGACGTGTTCGAGGTGCTTACGCTAGAGGGCTCGCTGCGGGCCCGAAACCACGTCGGCGGGACGGCGCCGGATCAGGTGCGTATGGCGATCGCCCGCGCACGGGGCGAGTTGGCAGCGTAAGCGCCCTGTGGTCGGCCGAGCTTGGGACACGGTGGCCGCTTCCATCGGGCGCGCCACCGGCAAGCCATGCAAGATCAGCCAGGCGAGCCCGGTTGGCGGCGGATGCATCAACCGGGGTTTCCACCTTCAAGGCGGCGGGCGCGACTTCTTCGTCAAGCTCAACGCAGCCTCGGCGCTGTCCATGTTCGAGGCCGAGGCCGCGGGGCTGGAAGAGATCGCCATCACCGGCACCGTGCGCGTGCCGCGTCCGGTCTGCGCCGGACGCGACGACACGCAGGCGTGGCTAGTGCTCGAGTACCTGCCCCTGTCGGGAGGCGAACCGCGCGCCATGGCGGTCCTTGGCGAGCGCCTGGCGGCGATGCATCGCATCACGCAGCCGCGCTTCGGCTGGACACGCGACAACACGATCGGGTCCACGCCGCAGATCAACCGGCAAGAGTCGGAATGGACCGAGTTCTGGCGCCTGCACCGGCTCGGGTACCAGCTCGATTTGGCCGGGCGCAACGGCTACCGCGGGGCGCTCCAGCATAAGGGCGAGCAACTGCTGGACAGGCTGGCGCAATCGTTCCGAGGTTACCGGCCGGCCGCCTCGCTGCTGCATGGCGATCTCTGGGCGGGTAACGCAGCGGTGAGCGCCGCCGGGGAGCCGGTGATCTTCGACCCCGCGGTTTACTACGGCGACCGCGAAGCGGATTTGGCCATGACCCAGCTGTTCGGCGCCTTTCCGACGGAGTTCTACCACTCATACCAGGCCACGTGGCCGCTCGACCCGGGCCATCGCGAGCGGCGCGACCTCTACAACCTCTATCACGTCCTCAATCACCTCAACTTGTTCGGCGGGGGCTATTTGCGCCAGGCGCAGGAGATGATGGACAAGTTGCTCGCCGCTTGCGCTTGAGAACTCGAGCCCAAGCTGCTAGATTCGCGCCGGCATCCGGCTGAATTCACCTCCCGCTGGATGGCCTTTTTTCCGCACGCCGCAGATCCAAGGCGTCATCAAGAACGCTTCATCCCGGGGAGAGAGCCACGGACCAGCTGCCAGCCGTCATCATCGACGGGATCCTGTACGCCTCCTGGATGTTCATCATCGCCGTGGGGCTCACGCTGATCTACGGCGTGATGAAGATCCTCAACGTCGCGCACGGCAGCCTGTACGCGCTGGGGGCATATACGGCCGCCGCTTTCGCAGGCTACTGGCTGGAGCATGGCCATGCTCCGATCGGCAGTTACGGTGTACTGCTCGTGGCAGGGCTCGTAGTAGGGCTGATTGCCGGGCCGCTGATCGAGCGCGGTTTGCTGCGCTTCATGTATGGGCGCGAGGAGATCGTGCTGGTGCTGGTCACCTACGCCTTGTTCCTGATCCTGGAAGACTTCACCAAACTGCTGTTCGGCGTCGACCCGATTCTGGTGGCTGCGCCCTACGCCCTGCTGGGCAACCTCCAGCTGGGTCATCTCGTCTATCCCCTCTACAGCTTCGTGTTGCTGGCCGTGTCGATCCTGGCAGGCGTGGCGTTGGCTCTCGTGCTGAGTCGGACCCGGCAGGGCAAGATGCTGCGCGCGGTGATCCACGACCGCGAGATGAGCATGGCGGTGGGCATCAACGTCTCGCGCGTCTACCTGGTCACCTTCACCGCCGGGGCCATGCTCGCGGCGCTCGGCGGGGCGATTACCGCGCCCACCACATCGGTGCAGCCCGGCATGGGCGCAGAAGTCATCGTGCTCGCCTTCGCCATCGTCGTGGTGGGCGGATTGGGAAGCCTGGGCGGCGCCGCGCTGGGCGCGCTGATCGTGGGCCTCGTGCGTTCGGCAGCCGTGCACTACCGGCCGGAAGTCGAGCTGTTCAGTGTGTACGTGGTGATGGCGCTGGTGCTGATCGTCCGGCCCAAGGGGCTGTTCGCCGCGCCGGAGCCGCGGAAAATATGACCAGGCTGCCGAAGGCGCGCAAGAATATGACGGCCGCGCGCGAGCGGCAGAAGGCATGACCCCCGTGCGCGAGACACAGAACACATGGAGGCGCGAGCGCACGCTCCCGATCCTCTCAGCCGCGCTCGTGGTGCTGCTGGCGGTCGGACCATTCCTGCCTCAGTGGGCGCTGTCGTTCGTCAGCGTGGCGCTATACCTCGGGATCGTGGTGCTGGGGATGGCCCTGCTGATGCGGACCGGGTTGGTGTCCTTCGGACAGGGGCTTTACTACTGCCTCGGAGCCTATGCCGCCGGCACGCTGGACCACTTCTACCAGATCTCGGATCTGCTGCTGATGGCGATCGCGGGCGCGCTGCTGCCCGCGCTCGTCGCGCTCGTGCTGGGCCTGCTGCTGGCCAAATACCGCGACATCTTCTTCGCAATGCTGAGCCTCGCGTTCTCCATGATCCTGTACGGCTTGCTGGTAAAGACCTCGGCGCTCGGCAGCACCGACGGTTTTGGGCTGTCGGTCAAAACCTTCGCCGGCGTAGCGCTGGGGCGGCATTGGGTGCGATACGCCATCTGCGCGTTCGCTGCGGTGCTCGCAGCCGCCTGCGCCGCCGCGGTGCACCGCTACTCGAGCTCGCACCTCGGGCGGCTCGCGGGCGCGATCCGCGACAACGAGCTGCGAGTCGAGTACATGGGCGCCTCCGTGCGCCGCGTCATCCACCTCAACTACGTGATCGCCGCGGCGCTGGCCGGCATCGGCGGCGCGCTCATGGCCGCCACCATCGGCCACGTGGACCCGGAAACGACCGCCAACTGGACGACTTCCGGGGAATTTGTGTTCATCGCCATCTTGAGCGGCACCGGCAGCGTGCTCGCACCCTTCCTGGGCGCGGGCATTTTCGAAGCGGTGCGCACCTTCGCGCTGGAGCGCTTCCCGAACACCTGGCAGATGACACTGGGCGTCACCATGCTGCTGGTGATCATGTTCCTGCCCGGCGGACTGTGGTCCGTGTTCCGCCTGCAGCGCCGGGGCGTGTGAGATGGCGACTATCCTCGAGGCCCGCAACCTCAACAAAAGCTTCGGCGCCGTAACCGCGGCGGCGGACATCAACGCGCACATCGAACAGGACAGTGTGGTCGGGCTGATCGGCAGCAACGGCGCGGGCAAGACCACTTTCATCAACATGGTCACCGGGTACGTAACGCCCACTTCCGGACAGATCCTGTATGAGGGCCGCGACGTCACCGGGATGCAGCCGCGCAGCATCGCTCAGCTGGGGATCGGCCGCTCGTTCCAGATCCCGCAGCTGTTCAACACCCTGTCGGCGCACGAGAACCTGGCGATCGGCGTGGGCGTCGCCGCGCGCTCGACACGCGCCCGGCCCGGCGCTTCGGACGACGCGGCCGAGCGCGCGGAGGCCGAGCGGCTCATCGAGCGCTTCAACCTCGGCGGCTACCGCACCCAGGCGGCTGGCCTGCTTCCCGAAGGTGTGCGCAAGGTGCTGGACATCGCCATGGCCGTGGCCGGCGAGCCCCGGCTCCTGCTGCTGGACGAACCCACCAGCGGCGTGTCGGCGGAGGAGAAGTTCGCTCTGATGGACATGGTCATGAGAGCGCTGCAGGCCGAAGGGGTGACGGTGCTGTTCGTCGAGCATGACATGGACGTCGTGAACCGCTACACGCACCGCATCCTTGCCTTCTACGAGGGCCGCATCATCGCCGACGGCGACCCAGTCATGGTGCTGAAGGACGCCGAGGTGCGCCGCTACGTGATCGGCGAGCAGATCCACCCCGGACCCAAGGAGAGCAGCGCTGCTGCGCATTGAAGGCCTGGATGTTGCGATCGGTTCGGTCGGGATCCTGCGCAACGTCAACATGGAGCTGCCCGCCGGCAAGTTCGCGGGGTTGATCGGTCGCAACGGCGCGGGCAAAACCACGTTGGTGCGCTCCATCATGGGCATTCTCACGCCGCGCAACGGCTCGATCCACTTCGACGGCGCTACGCTCGACGCGCTGCCCACCCATATGCGCGCGCGCTGCGGCATCGGTTACATGCCAGAGGACCGGCGGCTGGTGCCCGATCTGAGCGTCGAGGAAAACGTGCTGCTGCCGGCCTGGGCCTCCAGTCAGCCCGAAATCCAGGCGCGTCTGGCCAAAGTGTACGAGATGATTCCGGAGGTGCAGGCGCTAGCGCAGCGCAAAGCCATGCTGCTCTCCGGCGGCCAGCAGAAGCTCGCGGCGCTGGCCCGCGCGCTGATGTGTGGCACCAAAATCTTGCTGCTGGACGAGCCATTCGAAGGCGTGGCGCCGGTGCTTGCGCGCCGCCTCGCCGAGGTCATCGCCGGCTTGAAGCAGGAAGGGCTGTCGATCCTGCTGACCGAGTCCGACCTCTCGCACTCGAAGGAGCTGTTGGACGCGCTGTTTGTAATCGATCGCGGCGAAGTAACCGCCGCGCCGCTGTGATGCCCTCGCGCGAGCAAGACCCAGGTTCAGCGGCCCTGGGTTCTTATAGCGCTCCTGCGATTGACGACAAGGTCGAATTTCGTCCGCTGCTCGATCAGCAGGTCACCGCGTAAATAGCACACCGGACCGCGCCCCGGCTTCCTTCGAGACGCGGTCCGGGAACCCAGAATCCCGGTTCGCCAATTGTTCCGCTTCGAGCTCAGCCGGGAGACGCGCCTTGGGTCGCGGTGTAGACGGCGTAGATCGACTGGCTTGCGATCATAAACAACCGGTTGCGCTTGGGACCGCCGAAGGTGACATTACCGCATATCTCCGGCAGCCGAATCCGGCCGAGCAGCTTGCCCTCCGGGCTCCACACCGTGACCCCGCTGTAGCCTACAGCCCGGCCGGCATTGCTTGCGCACCAAAGATTGCCGAACACGTCGGCACGGAAGCCATCCGGACCACAATGTACGCCATCGACATGGCAGTCGGTGAACACCTTCTGATTCGACAGCTTGTTGTCCGATCCGACATCGAGGACATGGATATCGCCCTTGCCGGCCGGCCCGGTGCTGGAGACGTACAGCTTCTTGAAATCGGGCGAGAAGCACAGGCCATTGGGGTTCGGCACCTTGTCGTCGGCGATCGCCGCATCGAGCCGACCGCTGGGGTCCCACCGATAGACCTGAGTGGGCAGCTCCTGCCTCGCATCGCTCACGCCAACGGGCTGACCGACCCGGTTGTTGAGCTTGCCTTTCATATTGCTCTTGCCCCCGGCAGGATCGGGGGTACCTTCGTAGAGCTGCGCGCCGTACGGCGGGTCGGTGAACCAGACGCTGCCGTCCGGATGCGGGACTACGTCATTGGGCGAGTTGAGCCGCTTGCCCTTGAAGGAGTCGGCGAGCACCGTGATCGAGCCGTCGAGCTCGTAGCGGACGACGCGTCGGGTCAGATGCTCGCAGGAGAGCTGCCGGCCCTGGAAGTCGAACATATTGCCGTTGCTGTTGTTGGAATTCGTGCGAAACACGGACACGTGGCCGTCGTCCTCGATCCAGCGCATCTGCCGGCTGTTGGGGATGTCGCTCCAGAGTAGGTAGCGTCCTTCGGCGTTCCACGCCGGGCCCTCGGCCCACAACGCCCCGGTCCACAGACGCTGAATGGGTGCGTTCGGCTGCGCGAGGCCATTGAAGGACGGATCGACCGCTAGGACATCCGGATCCCAGAAATAGACGTTCGGCGCACCATTCGGGCCGAAATCTCGCGGCGGGCTGGTCACCGTGGTCGGTGGGGCGATCGGCCCCATCGCTTCCGCACCCAGCGCGCCCCGCACTCCTAGCGCGACCGCACCCGCGCCGAGGCCCGCAAGGAACCGGCGGCGACCGACGCCTGCCGATCGGTCGCGCTGCTCCGGCTCGTTGAGATCGGACAACTCCTGCCTTATTGTGCGCTGTGGGGTTGGTTTTGCCAAGTCGATGAATTTATGCAGTTGTACTCGCTCCATGGCTTACTCCTCATATGTTTACGTTCTTGAGTTTGAGGCTCCTCTACCACGAACCGGCGCCCGCTTCGCGGGGGCAGCGCGCTCAAGACCTCGCGCCGGGCGGAACCGCGCCCCCTGCGCGGTGGCGCGCTATTGGGTTCGGCAGCAGAGCGCTCCTTGTACAACAAGGGGGGTTTGCTTTCAATAGGCTTACGCAGGTGCGGCGCAGCGATAAAAAAAGAGCCCGCATGCCATAGCATGCGGGCCTGTGCTCGGGCCGTCTGCTATCAGGTTAGCGGGAAACCCACTGCATTGACGTAGATGGCGTAGATCGACGTACTGCCGGTCATGAACAACCGGTTGCGCTTGGTGCCGCCGAAGACGAGGTTGGAGATGACTTCTGGTGTATGCAGGAAGGCGAGCAGGGTCCCGTCGGGCGCATGCACGCGCACACCGTTGGTGTCCGGGCCGCCCCAACCCCAGCTCGCCCACACGTTACCGTCGGTGTCGCAGCGGACGCCGTCGGTGAAGCCCGGCGCGAAGTCCGCGAACACTTTGGGATTACTGACGCCGGTGCCGCTGCTGTTGACATCGAACACGATGATGTTCGCGGGAAAGTTTGGGCCGTCGGTTGCGCCCGTGTCGACCACATAGACTCTCTTGAAGTCGGGCGAGAAGCAGATGCCGTTGGGGCGGCGCATCGGCCCTTCAGCGATGATGCTGAGCTTGCCGGTCTTAGTGTCAAAACGGTATACCCGGGTCGGCAGTTCGAACTCTGCCTTGTGCCCCTCGTAGGGCCCGAGGATGCCGTAGCCCGGATCGGTAAACCAGACCGAGCCATCGGCGTGAACAGCTGCGTCATTAGGTGCGTTCAGCTTCTTGCCATCGAAGTTATCGGCAAGCACTGTCCACATGCCATCGTATTCTCTGCGCCGCACCCGACGCGTGTCGTGCTCGCAGGCGATCAGCCGGCCCTGGTTGTCCCGGGTATGCCCATTCGAATACCCAGATTCGGTCTGGTACACGCTCACGTGTCCGTCGTCCTCGGACCAGCGCAGCACGCGATGGTTCGGGATGTCGCTGCAGAGCAGACAGCCCCAGTCACCGAACCAAGCCGGCCCTTCGAGCCAGAGCGCAGCGTTGTCGCCCATCCCATGCCAGATGCGCTGCAGCGTTGCGTTGCCCTGCCGTCCGCTGAAGCGCTTGTCCTTAACTTCCCATGCAGGCTCGGGATAGGTGACAGTCCCTTCACCGGTCCAGTCGCGATCTCTGCCCCATTTGTCCAAGGCGAGGGCATCGGTTGCCGCAGCGGCGGTGGTTGCAGCGGCTGCCGTTAGGAACGTTCGTCTTGTCATTTCCATTGTTGAATCTCCTCCTGAGAATTGGTTTGATTGCGTGAACGGGCGTTCAGCTCCGATCCCCACGTCGGCTCTTGCGCGAGGCCACTGATGCGTTCTCCTCCATGCGCCCGGACACAGGTTACAACATTTGCACCAATGTTTCATCTCGTGACATCACTGTAATCCAGCGGCGCTTCACCGCGTATCCTCCGGCCCGTGGAGAACCGGGGAGGCTATGCGAAGCAAGACCCGCCTCTGTCTGTCGTAACCGAAGGGGCGTTAGAATTCCAACGCCTACGAAGGACTGCCGATGAGCCATACCGATTCTCAGCCAACGCCAATCGCAGAGCACCTGAAGCGGCTCATGCTGCTGCGCAACGTCCTCGCCTGCGCCCTCGTTGCGACTGTGGGCGCAGCCGCGTCGCTCCTCAGTGTGGATCTGCGCTGGGGTGCAATGGCAGGCGTTTTGCTGCTGCTCCCCACTGCAAATCTGCTCGCGCACCTTCGACTTCGGCACGCAGCCGAAATACGCGACGGCGAGTTGTTCGCGCACCTGCTTATCGACGTTGCAGTGTTGTCCGCCTTGCTGTACCTGAGCGCAGGGTCCACGAATCCGTTCGTGTCGCTCTATCTGCTGCCCCTGGTCATCGCCGCGACTACCTTGCCGCCACCTTACGCGTGGGGCATGGCCGCCGTAACGGCAAGCTGCTATGGCCTGCTCTTTTTCTTCAACTTACCACTCGCCGGCATGCATTCCGGCCACGATGAAGGCGGTTTCCACCTGCATCTGGTCGGGATGTGGGTCAACTTCGTGCTGAGCGCCGGGTTCATCGCGTTCTTCGTGGCGCGCATGGCACAGGCGATTCGCAGCCGCGACGCCGAACTGGCCCGGCAGGAAGAGAACGCGCTGCGCAACGAACGCATCGTCGCGCTCGGCACGCTGGCCGCCGGCGCTGCGCACGAGCTCGGCACCCCGCTGTCCACCATGGCGGTAATCCTGGGCGAGATGACGCGGGACCACGCCGACGAGCCTGAGCTGGCGCGCGACCTGACCACCCTGCGACAGCAGGTCGACGCCTGCAAGCAGACCGTCACGCGCATGGTTGCCGCCGCTGGCCAGGCGCGTGCGGAGGGCGGCGGAGCGCTGGCGGTCGACGAGTTCGTGCGTGAGACGCTGGAGCGCTGGCGGCTGCTGCGACCCTCGGTGACCCTGGCCGAGCGGCTCAGCGGCCCGGCACCGGCCCCGAGCATCCTCACCGAGCAAACTCTGCGGCAGGCCATCGTGAGCCTGCTCGACAATGCGGCGGACGCCTCGCCGCATAGCGTCGAGCTCGACTGCAGCTGGGGCGGCGATCGGCTGCGACTGGAGATCCGCGACCGCGGGCCCGGGCTGAGCGGCGAGGCCGAGAGGCGGGCGGGCGACGGGTTCTTCAGCACCAAGCCGCAAGGCGAGGGTAACGGCATCGGCTTACTGCTGGCCAGGGCCACGCTGGAACGGCTGGGCGGGCAGCTGCGTCTGGAACGGCGCGGCGGCGGCGGCGTTTGCGCGCTACTGGAGCTACCGTTGGGCGGACTGGCGGCGGGAGAACGCGTGTGAGCGCCGCCCCGCCGCGCGCACTGCTGTTGGTGGACGACGATCCCGCCTTCTGCGACGTCATGCGGCGCGCGCTCAGCCGGCGCGGCTTCAACGTCACGCTGGCGCACGGCGTGAACGAGGCCCTGACGTGCGCGCGCTCCGCGCCCCCTGCCTATGCAGTAATCGATCTCAAGATGCCGGGCGACTCCGGGCTGACCCTCATCCCCCATCTCAAAACGCTCTCGGGCCGGGTGCAGATCGTGGTGCTGACCGGCTACGCTAGCGTCGCCACCGCGGTGGAGGCGATCAAGCTCGGCGCGACCTACTATCTGGCGAAGCCGGTGGACGCCGACGAGGTGGTGGCCGCGTTCGGACGCGGTGGCGGTAACCCCAACGCAGCAGTCACCGTGCGGCCCCTGTCGGTGGAGCGCCTGGAGTGGGAGCACATCCAGCGCGTTCTCCAGCAACACGACGGCAACATCTCCGCCACGGCCCGCAGCCTCAACATGCATCGGCGCACGCTTCAGCGCAAGCTAGCGAAACGCCCGGTGCGCGGCTAGCCCACCCATCCGGTTCCGAGCTGCCCGATGTGCGGCTAAATGCCGCATTCAATTGCGCACACGACGCCGCTATTCTTCCCGTTTCGGCCGAACCGGGAATCCTCCGTGCAGCGCCATGTTGTATCGATCGCCGCTCTGGCTGCTATCTCGACATTGTCCACGGGGGCGCGCGCCGGGTGCGGCAGCGCCTTCTGCACCGTCAACGCCGACTGGGGCACGCAGGGGCGCTGGACCGAGCCTGGCGGCCGCCTCGATCTACGCTTCGAGTTCATCGACCTGAACCAGCCCAAGCAGGGCGCGACGAAGGTGGACCTCGGCCAGGTCCCGGAGGAAACCGAGGAAGTCCAGACCATCAACCGCAACTGGGTCGCGGCCTTCGACTACAACTTCGACGGTCATTGGGGCATCAGCGCAGCGGTGCCGCTGGTCAATCGCTACCATCACCACATTGTGGATCCCGAGGAAGCGCCGGTGCCTGAGCAATGGGCATTTACCGAGCTCGGGGATGTGCGGGTGCAAGGCCGGTACCGGTTCACTCTGGGCACAGACGTGCCTTTAAGTGCAGGGGTCGCGCTTGGGTTCAAGCTTCCCACCGGAAGCTTCACTGTGACCAACGCCGAGGGCGTCGCAGCGGAGCGCATGCTGCAACCTGGCACCGGGACCACAGACGCGTTGGTCACGGGATTCTTGAGCCGTCCGCTGGGGCCGCGGGACTCGATGTTCGTCCAGCTCAGCTTCGAAGCCGCGCTGGACAGCCGGGACGCCTACCGGCCCGGCAACCGGATCTATCTCAACCTGGGCTACAACCGCTGGTTGAGCTCACGCATGGAGCTGCAGCTCCAGCTCAACTTCGCATACAAGCGGCCTGAGGAGGGCAACAACGCCGAGCCGGACCTGAGCGGGGGCAAGTTCGTCTACTTCTCACCGGGTCTCAGCTACGACCTCTCCCACGCCTGGCAGGTCTACGCCTACGTGCAGTTGCCGATCTACCAGTACGTCAACGGCGTGCAGTTGACCGCCGACTGGGCCGCACTGGTGGGCGTGAGCTGGCGCTTCTGAACCGGGGCGAGAGGCCCAAGGCAGGCCCCCCCGCGCGCAAACCTCTGTTTCCGCTGATCACCCTGGATCGAGGATCGGCGGCGCCCGCCCTTCCCGCTGACAGGGTAAACTTGCGCCCGCGCCGGCAGCTCCGGCACGCCGCGACCGGCCGCCCATCCATCCTGCCCCAGCGGATTCCCGGGGAGACTCACGATGATCCCGAAAAGCCTCCTGGATCTCATCGGCAACACGCCGATGGTCGAGATCACCCGCCTGGATTGCGGCCCCTGCCGGCTGTTCGTGAAGCTGGAGAACCAGAATCCGGCGGGCTCGATCAAGGACCGCATCGGGCTGTCCATGATCGAAGCGGCCGAGCGCGACGGTCGGCTCAGGCCCGGCGGCACGATCATCGAAGCCACGGCCGGCAACACCGGCCTGGGCCTGGCGCTGGTGGCCGCGCGCAAGGGCTACAAGCTGATCCTGGTGGTGCCGGACAAGATGGCGCGCG
>JBGPOV010000009.1:0-63830 GCA_041488255.1 Gammaproteobacteria bacterium
AACCCACCCACGATTGCACAGGCAAGCTCAAGGTGATGGCGAAACAGGTAAGACCGTGGTTGACCAAACCTGATACGAACCACGAACGAAAAGTTCGTCCCTCTGATGAGGCGTCAACCGGCGAATTCCATCAGGGCCAGAGGAATCAAGTTTCCTCACTCGAAGGCCGGATGTATGGCTGCAATCTCTACCTGCCACCCACTACCGAGAGGCTGCTTGGCAAACCGGGGAGCGTCCATGTATGGTTCGTAGCCAGGTTAGCGATGTCCTAGGCTTGCAGCGCACGCACGGTGTAGATTCCCAGCACCGTCATCAGCAGCGAGCCACCCAGATGGCCGGCCAGATGCACCAGGAACCAGCTCATCTGCCCGCGCGACAGCAAGGTCACGGCCTCGGCCGAATAGGTGGAGAAGGTGGTCAGCCCACCCAGGAACCCGGTGATGAGGAATAGACGCACCTCCGGCGGCAGGCCAGCGTGGCCGGCCAAGGGCGACTCCGACGAGGTACCCACCGATCACGTTGGATGCCAGAGTGCCGAGCGGGACCGACGGGAACATCGGATTGAGCACGATCCCCAGGATCCAACGCGCCCAGGCGCCCAGCGCAGCACCTATTCCCACTGAAGCGAACGCGTAGCCCGTCACGTAGGAAAGCTCCGCAGCCAAAGGCGCGGATTATAGGGGAAGGCGCTGCGCGCCGTTTGTGCCGAGGCTGGACGCCGGACGCTAGCCAGCAGCGTAGAGCTCCGCTAGTGCGCGCCCCACCCGCTCCCGCTGTGAGCTCTCGGAACCGGCCGGCGGGCCGTCCTTCAGATTGAATCTCTGGGCGACGTGACCATGGTCGAAGACGACCAGGTTCTCGGCCAGCGCTTCGACGTCGGCGGGATCGTGCGTGATGATGATCATCGGGACCTGGAAGCGGGACTGCACGCCGAGCAATTCGCGGCGCACGCGCTCCCTGAGGATGGGGTCCAGGGCCGCGAGCGGCTCGTCGAGCAGCAGCAGGTCGGGATGCCCGATGAGAGCGCGCGCCAGCGCCACTCGCTGGCGCTGACCGCCGGAAAGCTCGCGCGGCAGATTGCGCGCCAGCCCTTCCAGCTCGAACACGGCGAGAAATGTGCGCACGCGCTGGCGTGCCGCAGCGTCGAGCCTCCCGTGGAATGCGTGCTGGAGCGCGAATCCGATGTTGTGCTCTACCGTGAGATGTGGGAACAGGGCGTAGTCCTGGTACACGAAGCCGACGTTGCGCGCCTGAGGCGGAAGGTTTACGGCGGACGCCGAGTCGAACAGCACCCGCTCGCCGATCTGGATCCGGCCCGCATCGGGCGTGAGCAGCCCGGCGATGCACTGGAGGGTCACGCTCTTGCCCGACCCCGACGGCCCGAATACGACGATGCGGTCATGCTCGGCGTCGAACGCGGCTTCCAGACGGAACTCGCGGCCGTCGGACGCCAGGCGTTTGCGGATATCGACGCGGACCTTCACGCTCAATGCCGCGGGCGCAACAGCCTGCCCGAGCCCAACAGGATCGCGACGCACACGATGGAGGTCACCAGAACCAGGAAGTTGGCCAGATCGTCGCGGCCCGCCTCCACCGCGTCGTAGACGGCGAGCGAAAGGGTCTGCGTTCTGCCAGGAATATTGCCGGCCACCATCAGCGTAGCGCCGAACTCCCCCATCCCGCGCGCGAAAGCGAGCATGGTGCCAGCGAGGATCCCGCGCCAGGCGAGCGGCAGCGTCACGCGGAAGAACACGCCCGGCTCCGAGGCGCCCAGCGTGCGCGCGGCGCCTTCGAGCTGTCGATCGACGCCCTCGAACGCGGCGCGCGCAGACTTGAACACGAGCGGAAAGGCGACCACCGCAGAGGCGAGCACCGCACCCTGCCAGGTGAAGATGAGGCTTACCCCGAGATTATCGTACAGCCACCCGCCGATCCAGCCGCGTCGCCCGATGAGCACGATCAGGTAATACCCCAACACGGTGGGCGGCATGACCAGGGGCAGCGTACACAATGCGTCCAGCACCTCGCGTCCCCAGAACACATGGCGGGCGAGCACGAACGCAAAGGCCACACCCACCACCAGCGTGAGCAGCGTGGCACAGCCTGCGACCTTGAGGGTGAGCAGCAGCGGAACCAGCGCCTGTCCGATCATCGGGTCCTTTGGGCTCGACCCGAGCGCAGGCGAGCATGGGGCGGCCGCAACGGATATAGCTCTGCAGCGCCGCTCGGTTTTTCTATATCCTGTTGAATATAGCGCAAACTGTACGAGATGCAGGCCCTGCGGTCAAGCACACGATGAACCCGCACGAACGCCGCCGTGATGCGGCGGGCGCGTCACGGACTCTGTAACTTGAAGGCGATGGGAACGGCCATGGTGAACTCGCGGCCTCGGAGCACCTCCGGCAGTTCCGGAAACGGCAGCGATTCCTGCACCATCTTGATCGCCGCTGCGTCGAGCAGCTCGAACCCGCTGCTGCTGCCCACCGAAAGGTCCTGCACCTTTCCGTCCGTTCCGATCCGCAGCTTGAGCTGCGTTGTACCCTGCCAGTTTCGCATCCGCGCCAAGCGCGGATAGCTTTTTCTCTTGTCGATGGCCTGCGCGAGGGTCTCGCCGTAGGCCTTGAGCGCTCTCGGGTCCAGCGACGGTAGAGCCTGGCGCACGAGCGGCGCAGGCGCTTCCGGCATCGCCGCAACTTGCGGCTCGACACGTGGCGGCACCTGCGGCTCGACTTGCCGCGGGGCCTGCGGCTCGGGCCGCGCCTGAATCGGCGGCGGTGGTGGCGTTTCTGGACGCGCCTCGGGCAGCGGCGCTAACGGCACCGGCTCCGGTGCGACTTCGCGTTGCAACGCCACAGGCGCGGGGGGCGCCGGTTCCGTGCGCGTCAGCGCGGGCGCGGGCGGAGGTTCCGGGCGGCTCTTCTGCAGCGGCGCAGGCTTTCTCACCACCGCGGCGTGCTCGGGCGGCTCCACCGCCGGAACAGGCGACGGGCTGTCCGGTTGCGGCAGGGCCACCAACTCGACCACCAACGGCGCCGGCTCCACGGGCACGGGAAGCCGCAGGCCCGGCAGCAGCGCTATCGCCGCCGCATGCACCAGCACTGACAGCGCAAACGCCGCCTTGACCGAAGGCTGGCGGTACCAGTCGGTGGAGACATCGAGAAAAAAGACGGGATCAGCTACGGTCACGGTAGTGCGTTGGTGAGGTTCAGCGCGTGACCATCAGGCGCGTGAACGCCACCAAGTCCTTCTGCACGCTGGCCGATGCCTTGGTCTCCATCTCGACATAGCGCTCGAGCACCTCGTGGCCCAGTTCGGTGACGCGCGCGCCGCCGCCCCTCTGTCCACCGGTCAGCGTCTCGACCACGGGGAACTTGAAACATTGATTCATGGTGTCGACCAGGAGCCAGGCGCGGCGGTAGGACATGCCGAGATCGCGCGCAGCAGCCGAGATGGAGCCGGCGTGCTCGATTGCCCGGAGCAGATCGGCCTTGCCCGGACCCATGGCGATGGCCTTGCGGAACATGATCCGGATCTGCGGCTTCGGTCCGCCGGCCGCCTGCGGCCGCTTGCCTGCCGCTCGTTTCGCCGCTGCCATCTCTGCCCCTTCGAGTCTTCTCCGTCGAGATCCTGCTCGTCATCCGGTCCAGCGCTGGGCTGCCGCGTCGTCGCTCGAGCGCGCATCCACCCAGCGGCTGCCGGTGGGAGTTCGCTCCTTCTTCCAGAAGGGCGCCCTGGTTTTGAGGTAGTCCATCACGAACTCGCACGCGGCGAATGCCGCGCCGCGATGCGCACCCGTCACCGCGACGAGCACGATCTGATCCGTGGGACGCAGCGTGCCGATGCGGTGAATCACCAGCAAATCGACGATATCCCAGCGCGCCTTCGCTTCCTCGACGATCTCCTGCACAGCCTTCTGCGTCATGCCCGGATAGTGCTCGAGAGTGATCTCCGATACCCGGTCGCCGGCGTTCACGTCACGCACCAGACCGACAAAACTCGCGATGGCCCCGACCGCCGGGTCGCCCCCCCGCAGCGCGGCAATCTCGGCGCCGACGTCGAAGTCCTCGGTCTGTATGCGGACCGGCATTTCAGTTCCGCAACGAGCAGTCCCCGCTTCCTTGACGGAAGCAGATTGGCGCGGGGATGGGTGTGTCGGGGGACATGAGGGTCGACCGTCTCCTACCCCCCGGTAACGGGCGGAAAAAACGCCACTTCGTCACCAGGGTGAATCCGCGTGTCGGCGCTGGCCATCACCTGGTTCACCGCCACGCGTACGGCTTTGTCAGCCGCCAACTCCACTGCCCAGGTGCCGCCCCGGGTCCGCAGGTGCGCGCGCAGTGCTCCGGCCGTATCCATGGCCTGCGGCAGCACCATACGCTCGGAGCCGAGCCCGAGAACCTCCTTCAGCCGCGCGAAGTAAAGGATGTCGATGGTGCCTGCCTGGGCTGGCGCCGCTCTCATCCCCCGCGCTAGATCCGCGTTGTCCACGCTTTCAGGTGCCGTCGTTGAGCCCGAAGTGTTTCATTATAAGGCCCGCAGTGCCTGCCTCGTGCACACCCGAGGCGGCAGATCTACCCTCGTCCCCATTGCTGGGCGTACGATTTGGGTTCCCGGCAACCAGGCTCGAGGTCGATCCCGTGGACAAGATAGACCGATCGGATGCGCAGTGGCGAGGGCTCTTGACTCCCGAGCAGTACCACGTCCTGCGCGAGGAGGGGACCGAGCGGCGGCATACCAGCCCGCTCAATGAGGAGAAGCGGACCGGAACCTTCGTCTGTGCGGGCTGTGACCAACCGCTGTTCGCCTCGGATATGAAGTACGACAGCAAGACCGGCTGGCCCAGCTTCTTCACCAGCATCCCCGGCGCCCTGGAGACCAAGCCGGACCGTAAGCTGTTCGTTCCCAGGACCGAATACCATTGTGTGCGCTGCGGCGGCCACCAGGGACATGTGTTTACCGACGGGCCGCCACCGACCGGGCAGCGCTGGTGCAACAACGGGGTGGCGCTGCGCTTCGTCCCCGATTGAGGCCTGCTCGGTGCAAAAATTCGATAGTGGGACATGGACATCAACTGCCGCCGCATCGGTCCGGCGCCAGCCTCTTCATCTGATGCGGGCCCGCCGCTTCAGTACGATCGCGGGGCGCTTGACTGCTGTCGTCTCGGCACTCTGCGAGCCGACGGGCATGATGATCAAGATTGCCTGTTTGTAAACGATTTGGACCTCTCCCCGGCTTTGCAGCCCGATGATGTATGGATCAAAGCCCGTCAGCGTGCCGCGGAGCTTGATGCCGTTCATGAGAGTTACCTCGAGGAGCGCAGCGCTGCGCTGCCAGTCCTCGAGCACGCGCGTTTGACAGGGCTCGGCCTTGGCGCGATTGCCCGACCCCGCTTGGCCACCAGCAGCGTGCCGCTCCTTTGAGCTTGGCGGGTGCGCCGAACGCCCGCCGACATCTTTTGCGCGACTCTGGATCACGGACCAACCCCGCCGGTGTCCGTTTCGTGTTTCGACGCGATGTACATCCGCTTACGCCAGGCTTGCCCACGAACGCTCACTGCTGTCTCGATCCCGGGTGGGAGACGTTGGTGTGCGCATGTTTGTCTCTCGATCCGACCGTTGGTCCATCGTCTGGGAAGATGCCTATGATGCACGAATTTCGCCATCGAAGCAGGGTTGGTCGTGCTCGGATCGGGCCGCGCCCAATGACCAGCGTCCGGGCCCTTCGCAGCGTTATCCCCGAGGGCATATAATGCCTCCAGTCGTCGGAAAACCCACTACAACAAAAGGTATATGAAGGAAGCCTCGACTCTTGGCACGCGCCCGGAGCGTCCCGCGATGGTCCCTGCGCCGAGCCGGCAGCAGCTGTCCGACACGCGCGGACGGCCCCTGCGTGATCTGCGCATCTCGGTGACCGACCGATGCAACTTTCGCTGCACCTACTGCATGCCCAAGGAGGTGTTTGGCAGGGACTTCCAGTTCCTGGACCGCGGGCAGCTCCTGAGCTTCGGGGAGATCCACCGTCTAGTGCGCATCTTCCGCGACCACGGCGTGCAGAAGATCCGCATCACCGGCGGCGAACCGCTGGTGCGGCGCAAGCTCGAGCGGCTGATCGAGATGCTGGCGTACTGGAGCGACCTCGATCTCACGCTCACCACCAACGGTTCGCTGCTGAGGCAGCAGGCGCACGACCTGAAGGACGCCGGCCTCAAGCGCATCACGGTGAGCCTCGACTCCCTGGACGACGCCGTCTTCAAGGCCATGAACGACGTGGACTTCCCGGTGGAGAAGGTCCTGCAGGGGATCGAGGAGGCGGCCGCTGTGGGGCTGCGCCCGATCAAGATCAATATGGTGGTCAAGCGCGGCGTCAACGAGCACAGCGTGCTGCCCATGGCCCGCTTCTTCAGGCAGCAGGGCCATGTCCTGCGCTTCATCGAGTTCATGGACGTGGGCGCCACCAACGGTTGGAGAATGGAACAAGTAGTGCCCTCGCGCGAGTTGGTTGAGATGATCGACCGTGACCTGCCCATCGAGCCCGTCGACCCCAGCTATCGGGGTGAAGTAGCCGAGCGCTGGCGTTACCGGGACGGCGCCGGCGAAGTCGGGTTCATCTCTTCGGTGAGCCACGCTTTCTGTCGCGACTGCACGCGCGCGCGGTTGTCGGCCGAGGGCCAGCTCTATACCTGCCTGTTCGCCAGCAAAGGCACGGATCTGCGTGGACTGCTGCGCCGTGACGCGTCGGACGATGAGATCTCGCAGCTCATCGGCCAGGTCTGGACAGGCCGGGCCGATCGCTACTCGGAGATCCGCACCGCCGAAACCGCGAAGCTGCGCAAGATCGAGATGTCCTACATCGGGGGCTGATCCCACCGCCTGAGAAGTACGGAAGAAGCCTGAACGGTGCAACGCGTTCGGCCGAGCGCGGTCGCGGCGCCCACCGATCGCGCAACCAGTCTCAGTTTTCACCGCTCACCTCTTACGTTTCCCGCACCATGGACGCCGCCAAGCACATCTCCGCAATCGCCGCCGACAGCGACTACGACCCGAACTCCATGCCGGTGGCCAAGGCGCGGGAGTACATCCGTGCTTTCCTGGCTCCGGTCACGGCGATCGAGCGGCTGCACGTTCGCGCCGCGCTCGGCCGCGTGCTGGCCGCCGAGATTCGCTCCGGCGTCAACGTCCCGGCCCACGACAACTCGGCCATGGATGGCTACGCGGTGCGCTTCGCGGATCTCAAACCGAACGGGCAATCCACGCTCAAGATCGTCGGCACCTCGCTGGCGGGCAAGCCGTTCCAGGGCAGCGTGGGAGCCGGCCAGGCGGTGCGCATCATGACCGGGGGAGTTATGCCCGTGGGCTGCGATACCGTGATCATGCAGGAACGCGCCACGGCAGCGGATGGCCGTGTCGACCTTCCCGGCGGCCATCAGAGGGGCCAGAACGTGCGCTACGCCGGCGCCGACATCCAGGTCGGCCAGCTGGTGTTCCAGCCAGGCCAGATCGTGCGCCCGGCGGAACTCGGAATGATCGCCTCTCTCGGAATTGCTGAAGTGTCGGTTTATCGCAAGCTGCGCGTGGCATTCTTCTCCACTGGGGACGAGCTGGTGCCCGTCGGCGGCAGCCTCGAACCCGGGCAGATCTACGACAGCAACCGCTACACCATCTACGGGATGCTGATGCGGTTGGGCGTCGAGGCCATCGACATGGGCGTGATTCGCGACGATCCGGCCGACATCGAACGCGCCTTCGCGCAGGCCGCGCAAGCGGCAGACGTAGTCATTACCAGCGGGGGCGTATCCGTGGGCGAGGCGGACTTCGTCAAGCAGTTGCTGGCCAAGCTCGGCGATGTTCTGTTCTGGAAGATCGCCATGAAGCCGGGCCGGCCGCTGGCCTACGGCAAGATCGGCCAGGCCCACTTCTTCGGCCTCCCGGGTAACCCTGTATCCGCGATGGTGACGTTTTACCAGTTCGTGCGAGAAGCGCTGCTGGTGTTGATGGGGGTGCCGCAGCCGCTTCCACTGCCGGTCCTGAAAGCCACCTGCACGTCGGCCATCAAGAAGGCGTCAGGCCGCACCGAGTTCCAGCGCGGGATCCTGAGCCAAGGCGACGACGGCCAGTGGACTGTGCGCATCACGGGTGACCAAAGCTCGGGGATTCTCTCTTCCATGAGTCAGGCCAACTGCTTCATCCTGCTGCCCGAGGCTCAAGGCAACACCGCGGCGGGCGCAACAGTCGACGTACAAGTCCTCGAGGGCCTGATCTAAGTCGCAGACGCAAGGGCCTTACTGGAACAGGACGAACGCTTCCTGCAGGGTGACGTACACGCCCCAGGCGAGCGGGATGCCCACGAACAACCAGAACAGCGCGACGAGCGCCGGACTGCTGCGGGTCGCAGTCGCGGCGCTGGCAGAGCCTTGCATTCCGCCTGCGGCCGCCTGCGCTTTCTCGTGCGCCAGTTTGCGTTCGGCCGCCAGCTCCTCCTCGGTCATGAACCATTTCGAGGCCACGGGGCGTACCAGCAGGTTGCACAGGAAACCGCCCACCAGCAGGCCTGCGAGCACATACATCGTCGTGTCATACGCCTGGCTCTTCGCTACCCCGGCCTTGATCTGAAAGTCGTTGATGTAGTTCACCAGCACCGGGCCGAGGATGCCCGCCGCCGACCAGGCTGTTAGCAGGCGCCCGTGGATCGCCCCGACCATCTGGGTGCCGAACATGTCGGCCAGGTAAGCAGGGATGGTGGCGAAGCCGCCGCCGTACATGGTCAGGATCAGGCAGAACAGTCCCACGAACAGCGCGACGCTGCCCGCATGACCAGCCGACGGGGCCAAGGCATACAGCACAAACCCGAGCGCGAAGAAGGTGTAGTAGGTCACCCTGCGCCCGATGTAATCGGACAGCGAGGCCCAGAAGACCCGGCCCGCGATGTTGAACAGGCTGAGCAGCCCGGTGAATCCGGCGGCAATCGCCGCAATCTGGCCCAGTTGCTCCCTGCTGAGCTGGTCGAACTTGAGGTCGAGCCCGAGCAGGCGACCGCCGAAGATTTCCTGCAGCATCGGCGAGGCCATGCCAATTACGCCGATGCCTGCCGATACGTTGAGACAAAGAATCCCCCAGAGCAGCCAGAACTGGGGTGTACGCCAAGCTTTGTTCACATGCACGTGCTGGGTCGTGATCATGGCGTTGGTAGCCTGGCCAGCTGGAGACGTCCAACCTGCGGGCTTCCAACCGGTAGGCGGGATGCGGTAGGCCAACGCGCCGACCAGCATGAAGACGAAATAGATCGCGCCCATGGTGAGGAAGGTTTCCCAAACCCCAACGGACGTCGGCGTCGCGTAGAACTTCATCAAGCGATCCGCCAAGGGTGACCCGATCATCGCGCCGCCGCCGAAGCCCGCGATCGCCATACCCGTGGCCATCCCGCGCCGATCGGGGAACCACTTGATCAGAGTCGATACCGGGGAAATGTAACCCAGTCCCAGGCCAATGCCACCGATGACACCGGATCCTAACCACATGAGCCACAGTTGATGGGTGTATACCCCGATGGCTGAGATCGCCAGGCCGCCGCACCAGCACACGGCGGAGACTGCACCGGTCTTGCGGGGCCCGACACGCTCTAACCAGCCCCCCCACAGCGCTGCGCTCGAGCCGAGGAAGACGAAGAACAGCGTGAACATCCAGCCGAGGATCGGCTTGTCCCAGTCGCAGGCGTTGGTGAACAACTTCCACGTGCCCGGCGGACATTCGATGGACTTCGAGATGCCAAGGGCCTTGGTCAGCGGTAACCAGAACACCGAGAAGCCGTATGCCATCCCGATGCACAGGTGAATGCACAAGGCGGCGGGTGGGACCAGCCAGCGGCTGAACCCTTCACCCGCGACAATACGTTCCTTCGAGAGATCGAACATGGGGCCGCTGCTGCTGTTGTTCTGATCTTGTGCTGTTCTGTTTTAATGCGGCCGGCAGCCCGGCGCGCGGCAATGATACCCGAGGGTGCGGACGAGGGGACGACCAGTGAGTAGGCTACAATTGGCATGAGGTCCCGTTGCGGGCCACGGGTGCATTCCGGGGGAAGCCACCATGGGCAGCAGCCCACTCAACCTATCGGTGACCGGCGTTATCCTGTCTGGTGGCCGGGGCACCCGCATGGGCGGAGTGGACAAGGGCCTGCTGCCGTTCCGCGGTCGCACCATGGTGGAGTGGGTGCTGGATCGCATCGAGCCGCAAGTAGCGGAGGTGCTGATCAGCGCCAACCAGAATCTCGAACGCTACCTCGCTTTCGGACATCCGGTGCTCACTGACCGCATCGCCGGCTTCGCCGGGCCGCTCGCGGGTCTGCATGCGGGCCTGTGTTTGGCGCGCTCCGAGCTGGTGGTCGCGGTGCCGTGTGACTCGCCTTTCCTGCCGCCCGATCTGGTGCTGCGCATGACGCAGGCTCTCGAGAGCGATGAGGCCGATGTAGCGGTGGCCAGAACCGGCGACCAGCGCCATCCGGTGTTCTGCCTATGCCGTGCCGGCCTGCTCGGTCACCTCACGGGATTCCTCGAGGCCGGCGGTCGTAAAGTGGACGCCTGGTACGCCGCACTGAAGGTATGCGAGGTCGCGTTCGACGATCGCGCCAGCAGCTTTCACAACATCAACACGTTGGAGCAACTGCGCGCGCTGGAACGGTGAGGCGGAAGCCGTCCGTTTGCCCAACTTGGCAGGTGCGCAAAGCGGGAGCGCCGTGTCGACCTCGGCGGCGCTATCCTCGCGTCTAGAAGCGTTATCGCGTGGGCGCGGACGGCCTGTGCCGGGGCTCGAGCACCTGGAAGAACACCTCGTCCTGCTTGATCATGCCGAGTTCGCTGCGGGCCCGTTCCTCGATCGCCTCAAAGCCGGTCTTCAGATCGCGGACCTCGGCGTCCAACGCGGCGTTGCGCGTGCGCAACTGCTCGTTGGTCCGGCGCTGGGCCTCGAGCTGCTGATCCAGCTCCCACACCCGCATCCAGCCGCCCTTGCCCGCCCACAGCGGCCACTGCAAGGCCGCGATGAGGACGATCAGGGCGAGCGCCAGGAGCCGCATTACCAGAGCTGATAAAACGCGTCGCGCCCGGGATAGCTGGCCGTGTCGCCCAGGTCCTCCTCGATGCGAAGGAGCTGGTTGTACTTGGCCAGGCGGTCCGAACGCGACAGCGACCCGGTCTTGATCTGCAGCGCGTTGGTGGCCACGGCGATGTCGGCGATGATGGTGTCCTCGGTCTCGCCGGAGCGGTGCGAGATGATGGACGTGTAGTTGGCGCGCTTGGCCATCTCGATCGCCGCAAACGTTTCGGTCAGCGTCCCGATCTGGTTGATCTTGATGAGGATCGAGTTGGCCACGCCTTCCAGTATCCCCTCGCGCAAGATCTTGGTGTTGGTCACGAACAGATCGTCGCCCACCAGTTGCACGTCGTCGCCGAGACGGTCGGTGAGCAGCTTCCAGCCCTCCCAGTCGTTCTCCGCCATCCCGTCCTCGATGCTGATGATCGGGTACTTCTCGACCCAAGCGGCGAGATAGTCGGTGAACTGTTCAACGTTCAGGCGCAAACCGTCGGAGCGCAGTACATACGCGCCTTCCTCGTAGAACTCGGTGCTGGCGCAGTCCAGCCCGATCGCCACCTGGTTCTTGCCAGGCGTGTAGCCCGCCTTTTCGATGGCCTCCATGATCAGCTGCAGAGCCGCCTCGTTGTTGGCGAGGCTCGGCGCAAAGCCGCCTTCATCGCCCACCGTGGTGGGCATGCCCTTGGCGTCGATCAGCTTCTTCAGCACGTGAAACACTTCGGCTCCGCAACGCAGCGCCTCGCGGAAGCTCTGCAGGCCTACCGGGATGATCATGAACTCCTGCAAGTCGAGGTTGTTGTTGGCGTGCGCCCCGCCGTTGATCACGTTCATCAGAGGCACCGGAAGCTGCATGCGCCCGGCACCGCCGAGGTAACGGTAGAGCGGCAGCCCCGATTCCTCCGCCGCCGCCTTGGCCACCGCCGCGGACACCGCCAGCATCGCGTTGGCGCCCAGGCGCGATTTGTTTTCGCTGCCGTCCAGCTCGATCAGCGTCTGGTCGATGAGCGGCTGCTCCACCGCGTCCAGGCCGATGATGGCCTCGCAGATCTCGGTGTTCACGTTCTCCACCGCCCGCAGCACGCCCTTGCCGCCGTAGCGCTGCGCGTCGCCGTCGCGCAGCTCGATGGCCTCCTTGCTCCCGGTGGAGGCGCCGGAGGGCACTGCGGCGCGCCCCATCACACCGGACTCCAGCAGCACGTCCGCCTCCACCGTCGGGTTGCCGCGGGAATCGAGGATTTCTCGGGCCACTACGTCGACGATCGAGCTCATGCCTTTGCCTTCTCCGTTGCGTGTCGGTCGCCCTGCGCCCGCACCGCTGGCGCCGCGACGCGGTCTTCAGCAAATCCCTTGCGCTTGACCAGCTGGTCGATCTCCTGGAGCGTCTCCAGCAGCTCGCGCATGAGGTGCAGCGGCCACGCGTTGGGCCCGTCGGACAGCGCCTTCTCGGGGTTGGGATGCGTCTCCATGAAAATGCCCGAGACTCCGGACGCTACCGCGGCGCGCGCCAGCACGGGGACGAACTCGCGTTGACCGCCGCTGGAGGTGCCCTGTCCACCCGGCAGCTGCACCGAGTGCGTCGCGTCGAAGACAACCGGGCAGCCGGTGTCACGCATCACCATCAGCGAGCGCATGTCGGACACCAGATTGTTGTAGCCGAAGGACACGCCGCGCTCACACACCAGGATATTGTTCGCGCCGCTCGCCTGCCGCGCCTTGTCCACCACGTTTCTCATCTCCCACGGCGAAAGGAACTGGCCCTTCTTGATATTGACCGGCCTGCCGGCAGAGGCCGCGGCGTGGATAAAGTCGGTCTGACGGCACAGAAAGGCCGGGGTCTGCAGCACGTCCACCACCGCGGCCGCCACAGGTACCTCTGCCTCGGTATGCACGTCGGTCAGAACTGGTACGCCGACGTGTTTGCGCACCTCGTCGAGGATGGTCAGCCCGGCGTCCATGCCCGGCCCGCGGAACGACTGGCCCGAGCTGCGGTTGGCTTTGTCGTAGGAGGACTTGAAGATGAACGGGATGGCAAGCGCGGCGCAGATCTCCTTGAGCTCGCCCGCAGTATCCATCTGCAGCTGGCGCGACTCCACGACGCACGGTCCTGCGATGAGGAACAACGGACGATCCAGCCCCGCTTCAAAGTGGCACAGTTTCATGCTCAACGGCCCGCAAAACCACGCCGCAGCCACACACGCGCGCGACCGGGTGAGCGAATGTGAGAGGGCGCGGTGGCCCCGTTCGCAAAGAGCCAACGAAGACCGCTGCGCATCATCGGGTCGGCTCTCATGCCCCGCGAAAGCGGGTCAGGCGATGTTCTCGAGCCGCGCAGGCGTCCGGCTGTCGCTGGCCTGCGGGCTGGGTTCGAGCGCGTATGCCGATGGCCCCTGCGGGCGGGCGGCGTAGTCGATGGCCGCGCGGATGAAGGCCGAGAACAGCGGGTGTCCCGCGCGCGGTGTGGACGTGAACTCCGGGTGGAACTGGCAGCCGATGAACCAGGGGTGGTCGGGCAGCTCGATCATCTCGCACAGATCCTCGTTGGCGGAGATGCCGGACACGCGCATGCCGGCGTCCATCAGGTGCGGGATGTAGCGGTTGTTGACTTCGTAGCGGTGACGGTGGCGCTCGACGATCACTTCCCTGCCGTAGATCTGGCGCGCCACGCTGCCCGGCAGCAAGGCGCACTCCTGCCCGCCCAGCCGCATCGTGCCGCCGAGGTTGGACGCCTGGTCGCGCAGCTCGAGCCTGCCGTCGCGCCCATGCCATTCGTGGATCAGCGCGATCACCGGATGAGGCGTGGCCGGATTGAACTCGGTGCTGTGAGCGCCCTCCAAGCCTGCCTTGTGCCGCGCGTACTCGATCACCGCTAGCTGCAGACCGAGGCAGATCCCCAGGTACGGCACCCGCTTCTCGCGTGCATAGCGGATGGCCTTGATCTTACCCTCCACGCCGCGCTTGCCGAAGCCGCCGGGCACCAGCACCGCGTCCTTGTCCGCGAGACTCGACGTGCCTTCGGCTTCGATGAGCTCGGAGTCGATGTAGTGCACGTTGACGCGCGCGCTGTTGTGGATTCCGGCGTGCGTCAGCGCCTCGGTGAGCGACTTGTAAGACTCGGTGAGGTCCACGTACTTGCCCACCAGCGCGATGTCCACCGAGGTGGTCGGGTGCTCCAGCGCATAGACCAGCTTGTCCCACGCCTCGAGGTTTGCGGGCGGGGCCTGTATCTCCAGCTTGCGGCAGACGAGGTCGTCCAGCCCCTGGGCATGCAGCATTCCGGGGATCTTGTAGATGCAGTCGACGTCGACCGCCGATATGACCGACTTCTCCTCCAGGTTGGTGAACAGCGCGATCTTGCGCCGCTCCTCTTCCGGCAGCGGCCGGTCCGCGCGGCACAGCACGATGTCCGGCTGGATCCCGATCTCACGCAGCTCCTTGACCGAGTGCTGGGTCGGCTTGGTCTTGATCTCACCTGCCGACGGGATGTAGGGCACCAGGGTGAGGTGCATGAAGCAGGTGTGAGTGCGGCCCAGCTGCAGGCTCATCTGCCGGATGGCTTCCAGGAACGGCAGCGACTCGATGTCGCCCACCGTGCCGCCGATTTCGACGATGGCCACGTCGGCCTCGCCTGCTCCCACGCGAATGAAGTGCTTGATCTCGTCGGTGATGTGCGGGATCACCTGTACCGTGCCCCCCAGGTAGTCGCCTCGGCGCTCCTTGCGGATGACGCTTTCGTAGATCTGACCCGTGGTGAAGTTGTTGCGCCTCGACATCCGCGTATTGACGAAGCGCTCGTAGTGCCCCAGGTCCAGGTCCGTCTCGGCGCCGTCCTCGGTGACGAACACCTCGCCGTGCTGGAACGGGCTCATGGTGCCCGGGTCGACGTTGATGTAGGGGTCGAGCTTGAGAAGGGTGAGCTGGATGCCGCGGGATTCGAGGATTGCCGCCAGGGAGGCGGCAGCGATGCCTTTGCCAAGGGAGGAGACTACGCCGCCGGTGACAAAGATGAATTTAGTCATGCCCGCGCTTCGGCCACATGCTGGCGGATCATAGCACAGCTGCGGCCTGCGGCCGGAAGAATTTGGCGCTTCCCCGCATCCTCAGCTGCGTCGCCCGCCAGCTACGCATGGGTCGATGACCTCGCCTCGCGCGCCAGATACAGCCAAGTCTCGATCACCGCGTCGGGATTGAGCGAGATGGTGTCGATGCCCTCCTCCACCAGCCATTTGGCCAGGTCCGGGTGATCGGAGGGGCCCTGGCCGCAAATGCCGACGTACTTGCCGGCCTTGCGGCACGCCTGTATCGCCATGTGCAGCAAGGCCTTGACCGCCGGGTCGCGCTCGTCGAACGAGCCGGCCACGATGCCGGAGTCGCGGTCCACACCCAGAGTGAGCTGTGTCATGTCGTTGGAGCCGATGGAGAAACCATCGAAGTGCTGCAGGAATTGCTCGGCCAGCAGCGCATTGGACGGGATCTCGCACATCATGATGACGCGCAGCCCGTTGCGGCCGCGCTCGAGCCCGTTGGCTGCCAGCAGCTCGATCACCTGGCTTGCCTCGCTCACCGTGCGCACGAACGGCACCATGATCTCGACGTTGGCAAGCCCCATGTCATCGCGCACGCGCTTGAGCGCCTGGCACTCCAGTTCGAAGCAGTCGCGGAAGCTGGGGTCGATGAAGCGCGAGGCCCCGCGGAACCCGAGCATCGGGTTCTCCTCGTGCGGTTCGTAGCGCTGGCCGCCGAGCAGCGTGGAGTATTCGTTGGACTTGAAGTCGGACAGGCGCACGATCACCGGTTTGGGGGCAAACGCCGCCGCCAGCGTGGCGATGCCCTCGGTCAGCTTCTGCACGTAGAAAGTCTTCGGGTCGGGATAGCCGCAGATGCGCGCATCGATCTCGCGGCGCAGGTCTGGCGGGACGTTGGGGTAAGCCAAGACCGCCTGCGGGTGGATGCCGATCATGCGCGCGATGATGAACTCGAGCCGCGCCAAGCCGACGCCGGCGTTGGGCAAGCGCTGAAAATCGAACGCCAACTCCGGGTTGCCCAGGTTCATGCTGATCTTGACCGGGGGCTTGGGCATCGCCTCCAGCGACAGGTCCACCACTTCCACGTTCAGGCGCCCGCGGTAGACGTGCCCGGTGTCGCCTTCCGCGCAGGACACGGTCACCTGCTCGCCCTCGGGCAGCTGCCGAGTCGCGTCGCCGCAGCCGACTACCGCGGGAATTCCCAGTTCGCGGGCGATGATGGCCGCATGACAGGTGCGTCCGCCGCGGTTGGTCACGATGGCAGCGGCCTTCTTCATGACCGGCTCCCAGTCCGGATCGGTCATGTCGGTGACCAGCACGTCGCCCGCCTGCACGCTCGCCATCTCCGTGGGGTCCAACACCAGCCGTACCGGCCCGATGCCGACCCGGTTGCCGATGGAGCGGCCCGAGACCAGGATCTCGGAGCGTTCCTTGAGTCGGTAGCGCTTCTGGCTGTCGAGCTTGGCGTTGGCCTTCACCGTCTCGGGCCGCGCCTGCAAGATGTAGATCTTGCCCTCCAGCCCATCGCGGGCCCATTCGATGTCCATCGGCCGCCCGTAATGGCGCTCGATGATCACGGCATAACGGGCCAGTTCCTCCATCTCCGCGTCGCTGATCGAGAAGCGCCGGCGCTCGGCGTCGGGCACATCCAGGGTGCGTACCGAGCGGCCCGCCTCGCGTGCATCAGAGAACACCATCTTGATCGCCTTGGTGCCCAGCGCGCGGCGCAAGATCGCCGGGCGGCCGGCCGCCAGAGCCGGTTTGTACACGTAGAACTCGTCCGGGTTGACGGCGCCCTGCACCACGGTCTCCCCTAAGCCGTAGCTGGCCGTGATGAACACCACCTGGTCGAAGCCCGATTCGGTATCCAGCGAGAACATGACGCCGCTGGCGCCGAGGTCGCTGCGCACCATGTGCTGCACCCCGGCCGACAGTGCTACATCGGAATGACTGAACCCCTTGTGCACGCGGTATGAGATGGCACGGTCGTTATACAGCGAAGCGAACACCTGCTTGACCGCCGCCAACAGGTTGTCCACGCCGTGAATGTTGAGGAATGTCTCCTGCTGGCCGGCGAAGGAGGCGTCGGGCAGGTCCTCCGCCGTGGCCGAGGAGCGCACAGCGAAGGACAGGTCCGCCGCGCCGCCGTTGCACAACTCCGAGTAGGCGTTGCGCAGCTCGGCCTCGAGGCGGGCGGGGAACGGTGCTTCGACGATCGAACGCCGGATCGCCGCTCCGGTCCGCCCCAGGGCTTTGACGTCGTCGACGTCGAGCGTCTTGAGCAAACCGTCGATGTTGCGGTCGAGGCCGCCGCCGGCCAGGAAGTCGCGGAACGCCGCTGCGGTCGTGGCAAAACCGCCGGGCACCCGCACGCCCAACGGTGACAACTGGCTGAGCATCTCTCCGAGGGAAGCGTTCTTGCCTCCCACGCGCGCCACATCCTGCATGCGCAAGTCTTGAAACGGCAGCACGTAGGCTTCGTTAGTCATCGGGGCCTTGGAGGGTGGGGTGAGTCGGAAGCAACAAACCGTGCTATTTTACCGGTGGCCATTTTGCTTTGCACCAACCGTTTTGCCCGCTGTCAACGTCCCGTGAATTCGAAGCGCAGCGCCTTTTTCGTATCCGACCGCACCGGCGTCACTGCCGAGATGTTGGGGCACAGCCTGCTCACCCAATTCGACCAGCTGGAGTTCACGGAGACCACGCTGCCCTTCGTCGATACCCCGGAGAAAGCCGAGGAGGCGGTCACCGAGATCAACGCTGCGGCCAAGCGGGACGGCACCCGGCCGATCGTGCTCAGCACGCTGGTGGACATCGAGGTGAGCGCGGTCCTGGGCAAGGCCGAGGGGCTGGTGCTGGACTGCTTCCAGATCTTCGTTGCGCCGCTGGAGCAAGAGCTGGGGATGCGCTCGTCTCACACGGTGGGCCGCTCGCACAGCGCGGTGAGCTCCACCTACTTCCAACGCATCGAGGCCGTCAACTTTGCCCTGGCCTACGACGACGGGCAGGCGACCAAGGAGCTCAACAACTCGGACGTGATTCTGATCGGGGTGTCACGTTGCGGCAAGACCCCCACCTGCCTGTACCTGGCGCTGCAGTATGGCATCCGCGCGGCTAACTACCCACTGATCCCGGAGGATTTCGGCAGCATGCGCCTGCCGGGACAGCTCAGGCCTTGGCGCCAAAAGCTGTTCGGGTTGACCATCCTGCCCGACCGGCTGCATCAGATCCGCAGCGAGCGGCGTCCGGGCAGCGAATACGCCAGCCTGCCGAGCTGCTTGTCGGAGGTGCACGAGGCCGAGGCGCTGATGCGCAACGAGAGCGTCCCGTACCTCGACACCACGCACCGCTCGATCGAGGAGTTGGCCAGCACCATACTGCGCCAGGCCAACCTGGCTCGGCATATCTATTGAGGTGAGGGAGGTGAAACAGGCGAAGGAGTAGTTCACTTCCTTCACTTCCTTCACTCAAAAGGGAACAACGACGCCTGAAGCAGCTCGCGGACCGGCGCGAAGCTGCGCCGGTGAAATTGCGATACGCCGTGCAATCGAAGCGCCTCGAGGTGTTGGGGCGTGGCGTAGCCCTTGTGCCGATCGAAGCCGTACTCGGGGCGTGCGGCGTGCAGCTCGAGCATAAACGCATCGCGCGCCGTCTTTGCCAGGATCGAGGCAGCAGAGATCACGCGCACCTTGGCGTCGCCCCTGATCACGGCGCGGGTGGGGAATTGCAGCCGAGGACAGCGATTTCCGTCCACGACCACTTGCGCTGGCGCCACGCTCAGAGACTCGACCGCCCGTTGCATCGCCGTGAGGCTGGCCTGGAGGATGTTGATGCGGTCGATCTCCTCGACCGAGGCGCTGGCGACGGCACACGCCAGAGCCCGCTCCCGGATGAGCAGAGCTAGCTCTTCGCGCCGCTCGGGAGCAAGTTGCTTCGAGTCGGCCAAGCCGCGCACCGGGCGCGACGGGTCGAGGATCACACAAGCGGCGAACACAGGGCCCGCCAGAGGCCCCCGCCCCGCCTCGTCGACCCCGCAGATGAGCGGGCACGGCTCGCTGGTCATGCGCCGGGCTCGGGCGCCCGTACCATGCTCCGCGCGCGGGCGGCACTGGGCGATGCCCCCGGCAACAGCGGCAACAACGCCTCCACCGCCCGCTCACCGGAGTTCTGGCGCAGGCGATCGTGGATGTCTTGGAACACGCGCTCCTGGTGCAGCCGGACCTCCTTGTCGCCGATCTGGTTCACCAGGGCCTGAGCCAGCACTTCCGGCGTGGCCTCGTCCTGGAAGATCTCGGGGACGACGAAACGGCCGGCCAGGACATTCGGCAGCGAAACGTAGGGCAGATAAACTTTAGAGCGGACAATCGCGTAACTGAGCCACGGCCCTCTGTAGGTCACAACCATCGGGCGTTTCAGCAGCGCAGCCTCCAGTGCCGCGGTGCCGGACGCGAGCAGCACACCGTCGGAAGCGGTCATGGCCAGATGCGCATGGCCGAATAGGATCGTGATCGGAAGATCCTCGGCCTGGTTGCGGTAGAGCGCGTCCTCGAACTGGCGGCGCGTCTCGCGGCTGAGCAGCGGCACCAGGAACTGCGCGCTCTTGAGGTGGCGGTGGATGAGCTTGGCGGTCTGCACGAACAGGTCCGCCATGTGTTTCAACTCGCTCTGCCGGCTTCCCGGCAGCAGCGCGATCACGCTACGGCTCGCCGGCAGGCGGAACTGCGCGCGCGCCGCCGCGCGGTCCGGCTTGTCCGGCAGCATGTCCGCCAGCGGGTGCCCGACGTAGCTCGCGGGAATGCCAGCTGCGGCATACAGCTCGGGCTCGAACGGGAACAGGCAGAGAACCTTGGCGCAGGCGCGCTTCATCTTGTGGATGCGCTCGCGGCGCCAGGCCCACACTGACGGACTCACGTAATGCACCGTGGTAATGCCTCGGGCCTTGAGCGCCCGCTCGAGGCTTAGGTTGAAATCGGGTGCATCGACGCCGATGAACAGATCGGGGGGATCGGCGATGAGGCGACGGCGCAGGTTCCTGCGGATGCGCAGGATTGACGGCAGCTTGTGCAGGACTTCGACAAGGCCGATCACCGCCAGCGATTGCGCCGGGTGCCAGGTCTCGAAGCCAGCCGCCTCCATCCTCGGGCCGCCGATCCCGAAGAACCGCGCGGCGGGCAGACGCAGTTTCAGCGACTCGATCAGGTGCGACCCAAGCAGGTCCCCCGAGGCCTCGCCTGCTACTAGCGCGATGCGCCACGGCCGCGACATCATCCCCCCGTCCTCCGCCGGTATCACCTGACGACCCCGCGCGTGCTCGAGGCCAGGAAGTCCACCATCACTTGCAGTTCGGGCGTTTCGCGCACCTGCTCGGCGATGGCGTGTTTGGCCTGCTCGAAGCCTAGGCCGGCACGGTAGAGCACCTTATAAGCTCGGCGGATGCTCTCGATGGCGCTGGGGCTGAAGGCATGCCGCCTCAGGCCCTCCGTGTTGATGCCATGCGGCTCTGCAGAGTTGGTGCCGCCGGCCATCACATAGGGTGGAACATCGCGCAGCACGATCGACCCGCCAGCCACGAAAGCGTGTACCCCGACGCGGCAGAACTGATGCACCTTCGCGGCACCGCCGAGGATGACGTGGTCGTGGACGGCGACGTGGCCAGCCAGTGCGACAAGGTTGGCCAGAACCGTGTGACTGCCCAGCTGGCAGTCGTGCGCCAGGTGCACGTAGGCCATGATCCAGTTGTGATCCCCCACGCGCGTGACGCCGGCGTCCTGCGCGGTGCCGGTGTTGAAAGTGCAGAACTCCCGGATGGTGTTGTGATCGCCGATCTCGAGCCGAGTCGGCTCGCCGCCGTACTTCTTGTCCTGCGGGATTTCACCCAGGGAGACGAACTGAAAGATGCGGTTGGCGCACCCGATGCGGGTGTGGCCCGTGATGACGGCGTGCGGGCCCACACTGGTGCCGGGCCCGATCTCCACATGCTCGCCGATGATCGTGTAGGCGCCGACCTGCACATCGGGCGCCAGCTTGGCGCCCGGATGCACGATCGCGCTGGGGTGAATCATACGGCCGCGATCATTCTTCCTTGATGGTGCATAGGAACTCGGCTTCGGTGACCACCGCCTCTGCCACCGTCGCAACGGCCACGAACTTGGCGATGCCGCGCACCTGCCGCGCAAGGGTGACGTCCAAGGTGAGCTGGTCGCCGGGAACGACGGGCCGTTTGAAACGTGCCCGGTCGATCCCGACGAAGTAATAGAGCAGGTTCTGGGTGCTGTGCCGTTTCTGGCTCAGGAACGACAAGATGGCGGCCGCCTGCGCCAGAGACTCCAGGATCATCACTCCAGGCATGACCGGGTTGCCGGGGAAGTGCCCTTGGAAGTAGGGCTCGTTGCTGGACACGTTTTTGATCGCGACGATCTTCTTGCCAGGCTCACAGGAGAGCACGCGGTCGATCAGCAGGAACGGAAACCTGTGGGGCAGGTAGTTGAGGATCTCCCGGATTTCCATCTTATTCATTCTTCTTCCCTTCCAATTCGGCCAGACGCGCCCCCAGCTCGCGCAGCCGCTCGGCCAGCGTGTCGAGGTGGCGGATGTGGGACGCGTTGCGCAGCCAATCCTGATGCAGCGACATGGGGAACAAGGAGGTGTACGTGCCCGGTTTGAGAATGGATTTGGGCACCGCCGTCGCGGCGGAGATCTCGACGTTGTCCGCGATCTCCAAGTGACCTCCGATCATCGCGCCGCCGCCGATACGGCAGTAGCGCCCGATGCGCGTGCTGCCCGCGATGCCCACGCATCCTGCGATGGCGGTATGCGCCCCGATCTTGCAGTTGTGACCGATCTGGATCTGGTTGTCCAGCTTCACCCCCTCTTCGACCACCGTGTCATCCAGGGCGCCGCGATCTATGGTGGTGTTGGCCCCGACCTCGACGTCGTTGCCCAAAACCACGCGCCCGATCTGCGGGATCTTGCGCCAGCGCCCGCTTTCCCAGGCCAGGCCAAACCCGTCCGCGCCGATGATGACGCCCGAATGAAGGATAACACGGTCGCCGATAACGCAATCGTGGTAGACGCTGACGTTGGCGTAAAGGTGACAGTCGCGCCCCACGCGCACGTTGTCGCCGAGCGCGCAGCCGGCTTGGACCAAGCTGCCTTCGCCGACCTCAGCGCCGGCACCGATCGATACGAACGGCCCGATGGCCGCGCTGGCGGCCACGCGCGCGGACGGGTGGATTGCGGCAAGTGCGTGAAGTCCCGGCAACACTGCCGCCGGCGGATTGAGGAGCGCCGACACCCGCGCGAAGTAGGCGTAGGGATCCTTGCAGACGATGCGCGGGCGCTGCGTCGAGTCGGCATCTTCCGCGGCAACGATCACTGCATCTGCGCGGGTCTGCTCAAGCTGCTTCCGATAGCGGCGATTGGCAAGGAACGAGATGTGGCCCGCGCCCGCCGTCTCCAGCGTGGCGACCTGGTTGATGCGGACATCTGCGTCGCCAAGCAGCTCGCCGCCAAAGCGGAGCACGATGTCCGAGAGCCGGTAGACGTGCCGGCCGGGGCTGTTCAACGGGGCAACCCTCCGTGCAGGTACCGGGGACCCGCCCGAGCGCGCCCGCTCGTGTGGCGCAGGTTGCCCGAACGGGCGATCGACGGGCCGGCGCCCAACGCTGCCGGCCCTACTTGTCTGTCAGCGCCTTCAGCACCTTGTCGGTGATGTCGATCCGCGGACTGCGGTAGACCGCTTCCTGAAGGATCAGGTCGTACTTTTCTTTTTCGGCGATTTCCTGGATCACCTTGTTCGCACGCTCCAGCACCTGCCCCAGCTCCTCGTTCTTGCGCAGGTTGAGATCCTCGCGGAACTCGCGCTGCACGCGCTGAAGATCGCGGTTCATGCGCGCGAGATCGGCCTCCTTCGCCCGGCGATCGCTCTCCGACATCGTCAAGCCTTCCTTTTCCAGTTGCGTCTGCAAGTCCTTGGCCTGCTTGACGAGCTTTTGCAGTTCCTGGTCGCGTGGCTGGAACTCCTTTTCGAGCTTCTTCAGCGCGCGCACCGCCGGCGCGGCCTCTTTGAACAGCCGCTCGGTGCTCACGAACCCAATCTTAAGCTCGTTGCTCTGTGCTGCGGCAACAGCCGATAACAGCGTAGCGGCAAGAAGGAAATAAATTCGCTTCAACATCTTGTCTCCTAAACGCATTATAGCGCCGATGCGTCGACGCGGCGTCGAGTCCCTGCATAGCCCGCGCTAGAACGTCGTCCCCAGGGCGAACTGGAAGGGCTGCAACTTGCTCCCCGGCGGGGGACTGATCGCTCGGGCGAAGCTGAGCTTGATCGGACCCACCGGCGAGAACCAGCTCAACGCCAAGCCGGCCGACATCGCTCTCTGCGAAAAGTCGAAATCAGGGCTCACTTGGCCGGAATCGAAAAACACCGACAGGCGCACGGATTTGTCCTTCTGCAGCCCCGGAAACGGGAAGTAGAACTCGGCGCTCCCTGCGGTCATGGTGGTGCCTCCGAGAGCATTGCCGTCAGCGTCCTTCGGCCCAATAGAGGCTGTCTGATAACCCCGCACCGAGCCAATGCCGCCCAGGTAGAAGTTCTTGTAGAACGGGACAGGCAAGTCGTCGTACCCGTTCGCGTACCCGACCTGGCCACTGAGCTGCAGCACGTTCTCCCGCCCGATCGGGTTCCACCAGTCGACCCGATACGTGGCCCGATAGTACCGCATCTCCGCCGGCGGCACCGCCACCTCGAAGTTGATGCGCTGGAGCACCCCGCTGGTCGTGTAGATCGCGCTGTCCCGGCCGTCGCGAGCCCAGCCGACCGACCCAATCAGCGCTGTGTTGGTGGTCCCGAAAATATCCACGAACTGGATGTACTGCGGCGGGCTGGTGGCGAACGTAGTAACGTCGGTCCTCTCAACCGCCAGGCCATAGCTGATCGTGTCGTACTCGGTGACGGGCACCCCGAAGCGCAGACCCGTTCCCAAGGTCGAAGTCTTGTAGGGGGTTACCGAGTTCAAGTTGGCCGCGTCGACGTTTCGCTTATAAGCATCCACGCCCAAGCTCACGCCGTCGTCGGTGAAGTAGGGATTGGTGAACGACAAGGCATAGACCTTGTTGACGCTGCCGCTGTTGATCTGCAGCGACAGCGCGTTGCCGGTGCCGAACAGGTTCGACTGCGAGACCGAGGCGGACAGGATGATCTTCTCCGCCGTAGAGTAGCCGATACCGAACAGCAGGTTGCCGGTGGGACGCTCGACCACCTTCACCTCCACATCGACCTCGTCCGTCGTGCCGGGCACGTTGACCGTGTCGACGCTGACCTCGGAAAAGAACCCGAGCTTGTCGATGCGCTGCTTGGAGCGTTTGAGTTTGTCCGCTGAATACCACCCGCCCTCCAGCTGGCGCATCTCGCGCCGGATCACCTCGTCCCGGGTGGTGGTGTTGCCCGAGATGTTGATGCGCCGCACGTACACCCGGCGCCCGGGGTCCACGTACAAAGTAAAGGCGACCTGCTTCTTCTCCCGGTCCATCTCGGGCACCGGGTTGACGTTGGCGAACGCATAGCCCTCGTTGCCCAGCCGATCCACTATCAGCTTGGTGGACTCGGTCAGCTTCTCGCGCGAGAACACGTCCCCCTTCTTAAGCTTGATCAGCTTGCGCAGTTCCGCTTCCGGCAGCAGCAGCTCGCCCGCGAGCTTGATGTCGGAGACCGTGAACTTTTCGCCCTCGGTGACATTCACGTCGATATAGATGTCCTTCCGGTCGGGCGAGATCGACACCTGCGTTGAGTCGATAGTGAACTCGAGATAGCCCTGGTTGAGATAGTAGGAGCGCAACGTCTCCAGGTCGCCTTCCAGTTTCTGCTTCGAGTACTGGTCGTTCTTGCTGTACCAGGTGAGCAACCCGGGGGTGCGCAGCACGAACTGGTCGAGCAGATCGCTGTCGCTGAATACCTTGTTGCCGACGAAGTTGATCTGCCGGATCTTGGCCACCTCGCCCTCGGCGATGTTGAAGTTGATGGCCACACGGTTGCGCTCCAGCGGCGTGACGGTGGTGGTGATCTCCACCGCGTACATGCCGCGCGACAGGTACTGGGTCTTCAGTTCCTGCTCGGCTTTCTCGAGCAGGCTGCGGTCGAAGATGCGCCCTTGCGCCAGACCGATATGCTTGAGCGCGTCGCGCAGCTTGTCCTTGTCGAATTCCTTCTGACCGACGAAATCGATCTGGGCGATGGCCGGGCGCTCCACCACGGTCACCACCAGCACGTTGCCCTCGGCCTCCAGGCGCACGTCCTTGAAGAAACCGGTGGCATAGAGCGCCTTGATGGCCTCGGCAGCGCCTTCTTCCGTCAGGGTGTCGCCTATCTTGACCGGCAGGTAACTGAATACGGTCCCGGGCTCGGTGCGCTGGATGCCCTCGACGCGGATGTCCTTTACCTGAAACGGCTCGAAGGCTGATGCGGAGAGTGAATAGAGGCTCGATAGGAGAAGAAGCCAGCCCGGTAGCTTCATCCGCTATCCGCCTACCAGGCGATAGATGTCGTTATAGATCGCAAACGCCATCAGCGAGAACAGCACCACCATGCCGATGCGCTGGCCGATCTCCAGCACGCGGTCCGAAACCGGTTTCCCCCGAACGACCTCGGCCGCGTAAAACATCAGGTGCCCGCCATCCAATACCGGCACCGGGAGCAAGTTGAGCACACCCAGGCTGATGCTGATCAGCGCAATGAAGCTGACGTACGCCATCCAGCCCATCTGCGCACTCTGGCCGGCGTAGTCGGCGATCGTGATCGGCCCACTCAAGTTCTTGAGCGACACCTCGCCGATGACCATCCGCCCCAGCATCTCCAGGGTGAACAGCGACATGTCCCAGGTCTTCTTCGCGCCCTGCCACAGCGCCGTGCCAACCGGGTAGCGCACACTGATGAAGGGTCCCACGCCGATCTTGCCGATCGGCGTCGCGTTCTCCTGCGCCACGTCGGGTGTCACGCGCAAAGCGAGCCGCTCGCCGGAGCTTCGTCTGACAGTGAGCTCCAGCACAACCCCCGGGCTTGCACGGATCGCCTTCACCAGCTGGTCCCAGCTCGTGATCTGCGTCCCGTTCACGGCGAGGATGCGGTCGCCCATCTGGATGCCCGCGCGCTCGGCCGCGCCGCCCGCGATCACAGTTTCGATGACCGGCTTGAGCCCGCCTTTGAGCGGCTGCAATCCCACCGCGTCGAGAAAATCGCTGGTCACCCGCTCCGGCCCCAGGCCGGACAGGTCGAGCTTATGCAATTGCACCGCGCCATCGTCTGCGCGGACTTCGACTTCGACGCTGCGCCTGGCGACCGCCTCCTTGAGCAGAGCCAGCCTGACCTCCTCCCAGGTGCGCACCGGGCGGCCGGCGATGTCGACGATGGTATCGCCGCTATGGAACGCAGCGGCCGCTGCCGGCGTCCCCGCCAGCGGGTTGTCGACCACCGGCCGCGAGCCGGGCACGCCGTGCATGAACAGCAGCCAATACACGACGACGGCGAGCAGGAAATTGGCGAGCGGGCCGGCCAGCACGATCGCGAAGCGGCTGCGCACCGGCTGGCGGTTGAAAGCGCGGTGGCGTTCCTCGGGCGCTACCTCGCCCTCGCGCTCATCCAACATCTTCACGTAGCCGCCGAGCGGAAACGCCGCCAGCACCCACTGCGTGCCGTCGCGGCCCATGCGGCGCGAGGCCAGCGCACGGCCGAAACCCACCGAGAAGCGCAGCACCTTCACCCCGCACCAGCGCGCCACCACGTAGTGGCCGAACTCGTGCACGATGATGAGCGTACCGAGCGCCACCGCGAACGCGACCAGGGTGATGATCAGTTGCATGCCGTAAGCCTCCGCCGTATCAACTGTGCAGCTGCCGTGCGCGCGCTCCACCGCCGACGGTCAGGCACTCTCGAGCCAGCGCCCGCGCTTCACGGTCGACCTCCAGCACCTGCGCCAGATCGTGCAGCGCGCCCACGGGTGCGCGCGCCAAGACCTCCTCGATCACCGCCGGTATGCGGTCGAAACTCAGTTCTCGCCGCAGGAACCGGTCCACCGCCACTTCGTTCGCCGCGTTGAGCGTGACCGCGCCGCTCTCGCCCGCTTCCAGCGCCGCGTAAGCCAGCCGCAGGCATGGGAAGCGCGCCAGGTCCGGCGCCTCGAAATTGAGTGCGCCGACCTCGAAAAGGTTCAGTGGGCGCACACCCGACTCGATGCGCTCGGGAAACCCGAGCGCATGGGCGATCGGCGTGCGCATGTCGGGGTTGCCCAGCTGCGCCAGCACCGATCCGTCCACGTATTCGACCATCGAATGCACCACGCTCTGCGGATGGATGACAACCTCGATCTGCGCCGGCCTGGCGCCGAATAGAAAACACGCCTCGATCACTTCCAGGCCCTTGTTCATCATGGTAGCCGAGTCCACCGAGATCTTCCGGCCCATGACCCAGTTCGGATGGGCGCACGCCTGCTCCGGGGTCACCAGCGGCAAGCTCTCTGGCGGCGTGCGCAGGAACGGACCGCCCGACGCCGTCAGCAGGATGCGGCGCACGCCGGCGCTGTCCAGGTCGCCGTCGAAGCCCGTCGGCAGCGACTGCAGAACCGCGTTGTGCTCGCTGTCGATCGGCAGCAGCTGCGCACGGCCGCCGTGCAGGGCCTCGCGGAACAGTTGTCCGGCCATGACCAGCGCTTCCTTGTTGGCAAGCAGCACGCGCTTGCCGGCGCGCGCTGCGGCCAGGGTGGCGGGCAAGCCCGCTGCCCCGACGATGGCCGCCATCACCGTGTCCACCTCGGGCAGCGTGGCGGCCTGCACCAGAGCCTCGGGCCCGGACAGCACCCGGGTCGCCAGTCCGTCGGAGCGCAATTGCTGCTCGAGCAAGCGCGCCGCGACCGGTTCGCCCAGCACCGCATAGCGCGGGACGAAGCGCCGGCACTGGGCCAGCAGCCGCTCGGTCTGCGCATGCGCCGTGAGCGCCACCACCTCGAAGCGTCGGGGATGGCGCGCCACGACGTCCAGGGTGCTGACGCCGACCGAGCCGGTGGCGCCGAGGATAGCCAGCCGCCGCGGGGGTGCGTCGAGGGCGCGCATCGAGCTTGAACTCATCGCGTCAGGACTCTCATCAAATCCCGGTAAGGGGATAGGCGAAGTATAGGGCGGCAAACGGGAGCGTGGCTGTCAGGCTGTCTATACGGTCCAATATCCCGCCATGCCCGGGGAGAAGCCGCCCGCTGTCCTTCACCCCGACCCCCCGCTTCATCCAAGACTCGAACAGGTCGCCCACCACGCTGAGCAGTGTCAGCAACGTTACCCATGCCAGAGCGGAAACCCAATGGGCGCCGAGCTCGGGCAGCAGCACCGAGACCGCGATCCAGTAGAGCGGGACGGCAGCGAGCGCGCCCCATACGCCTTCCCAGGTCTTCCCCGGGCTGATCTCCGGCGCCAGCTTGTGCCGGCCGAACCGGCGCCCGACGAAGTAGCCGGCCGTGTCCGCCACCCATACCACGCCCATTGCCACCAGCAAGCGGACAGGTGTGGGCTGCAGGTACAGCAGCGCGTGCCAGAAGGGCAGCAGCACGATGTACCCGACCAGCCCCGTCAACAACGCGCCGCGCGCCCGCCAGCGGTACAGCAGCCAAGCCGGCGCGACGCCCAGCCAGAACACGGTCGCCGCGCCGTAAAGCAGCTTCCCCGCGGGGGAAGAGATGAACGCGCGCGCCTCGCCGGACCCCTGCTCCCACCAAAGGATGGCTCCGCAACCGGCTGCCAGCAACCCGCAGAACAGCGCGCGCCCGAGACCGGAGTAACGCGCGAGCCTGCCCCATTCCTGACCCGCAATGAGCAGCACGCCGGTCACGAGCAAGCCCCAGTACAGTCTGGGAAGCAGAAACAGCGCCGCCACGAGCAGTGACAGCAGCACCGCCGCCGTGAGGACGCGCTGAAACAGCATGCAACCGGTTCGGCGTCCCAGCCTAGCCGGGCTCAGCGGGCTGTGGCTGCAGCGGCGCCACCTCCGTCCGCTGCGCCAGCTGCTCGCTGGTGCGGCCGAAGCGCCGCTCACGCCGGTTATAGGAGGCCAAAGCCTCCTGGAACGCCTCCGCGCCGAAGTCCGGCCACAGGGTGTCGGTGAAGTACAGCTCGGTGTACGCCAATTGCCACAGGCAAAAGTTGCTCACCCGCTGCTCCCCGCCGGTACGGATGAACAAGTCGGGCTCCGGCGCGAAGCTCAGGGCGAGATAGGGGGCGAGATGAGCCTCGTTGAAGCCGCTGGCGCGGCCCGGGCTGTCCCTCACCATGCGATTGACCGCCTGCATGATGTCCCAGCGCCCACCGTAGTTAGCGGCGATGGTCAGCGTCAGCCGCGCGTTGGCCACGGTCAGGTCCTCGGCCTGGCGGATGAGTGCGACCAGGCGCGGCTCGAAGCTCGACAGGTCCCCGACCACCCGCAGCCGGATGCCGTTGTCGTGCAGCTTGCTGATCTCGCTCTCCAGCGCGCGGATGAACAGCTGCATCAAGAACGACACCTCCTCGGCCGGACGGCGCCAGTTCTCGCTGCTGAACGCGAACAGCGTGAGGTACTCGATGCCCGCCTCGATGCAGTATTTGACGAGGTTGCGCACCGTCTCGACGCCGCGCCGGTGGCCGGCCACCCGCGGCAAGTGACGGCGCCGCGCCCAGCGGCCGTTGCCGTCCATGATGATGGCCACGTGACGCGGCACCTGCCGCGCTATGGGAATCTCGACGGTGGAGCTGGCGAAGGCCGACACGGCGATCTCGCGCAGCGCGGGCTATACCGCCATCAAGTCGGCTTCCTTCGCATGCAGCACCTTATCGATCTCGGCGATGTAGCGATCGGTGAGCTTCTGCACCTCGTCCTGCCCGCGGCGTTCGTCGTCCTCCGAGATCTTCTTTTCCTTGATCAGTTCTTTGAGGTGGGCATTGGCATCGCGGCGAACGTTGCGCACCGCGACCTTCGCGTTTTCCGCTTCGTGCTTGACCACCTTGGTCAACTCCCTGCGCCGCTCTTCGGTGAGCGCGGGCATGGGCACGCGTACGACTTCTCCCACGGTGGATGGGTTGAGCCCCAGGTCCGAGTCGCGGATAGCCTTCTCGATCACCGGCGCCAGGCGCTTTTCGTAGGGCGTGACCGCGATGGTCCGCGCGTCGGGCACAGTGAGGTTTGCCACCTGCTTGAGCGCCGTGGGCGTGCCGTAGTAGTCCACCGTGATATGGTCGAGCAGCCCGGCGTGTGCCCGGCCGGTGCGCACCCTGCCGAGGTCGACCTTGAGCGCGTCCAGCGTCTTCTGCATCTTCTGGTCAGCCGATTTCTTGGCGTCTGCAATCATGATCCGACTCCATCAGTTGTGGACTAGCGTACCCTCGTCCTCGCCCAGGATCACGCGCTTGAGCGCGGCCGGCTTGCAGATGTTGAACACGCTCACTGGCAGCTTCTGGTCGCGACACAGGGTCAGCGCGGTGGCGTCCATGACCTTCAGGTTCTTGACGATTGCCTCGTCGAATGTCAGGCGTTTGTAGCGCATCGCGTCGGGGTTGATGTTGGGGTCGTCGGTGTACACGCCGTCCACCTTGGTCGCTTTGAGCACGATGTCCACGTTCATCTCCATGCCGCGCAGCGCCGCCGCCGTGTCGGTGGTGAAAAACGGGTTGCCGGTGCCGGCGCCGAAGATGACGACCTTGCCCTCCTCGAGATAGCGCATGGCTTTGCCGCGGATATAGGGTTCGGCTACCTGCTCGATGTTGAGCGCCGATTGCACGCGGCTTGCGAGCCCGATCTGGCGCATGGCGTCCTGCAGCGCGAGCGCGTTCATCACCGTCGCCAGCATGCCCATGTAGTCGGCGGTGGCGCGGTCCATCCCGGCCGCGCCCAGGGCGACCCCGCGGAAGATGTTACCACCGCCGATCACGATCCCCACCTCGACCCCCATGCGCACGACCTCGGCCACTTCGGCAACGATGCGCTCCAGTGTCGCACGGTTGATCCCGTAGGCATCCTCACCCATGAGCGCCTCTCCGGACAGCTTGAGCAGCACGCGCTTATATGCGGGTTTGGGTTCCATGCTCGTCGCGAGCGTCAGCGAACTCGGGCGGCCCGGGGCCTGGCTTCGTCTCCGCTCACGTCAAGACGGCTGCTTGTCCTTCTCGTGCCGACTTGCCGCACCGGCCGTGGCGGCGACCTCGGCGGCGAAGTCGCTTTGCTTCCTCTCGATGCCTTCGCCAACCACGTACAACACGAAGCCCGCCACCTGGGCACCTGCGGCCTTGAGCAACTGCTCCACGGTGCGCTTCTCGTCTTTCACGAAGGGCTGGCCGAGCAGCGTCACTTCCTTGAGGAACTTCTGGACGCTGCCCTCCACCATCTTCTCCACGATGTTGGCCGGCTTGCCCGACTCGGCCGCCTTCTGTGCAGCAATGGCGCGCTCCTTCGCGATCAGCTCGGCCGGCACCTGTTCTTTGGACAGCGCCAGGGGTTTACTGGCCGCAATATGCATCGCGAGGTCCTTGGCCAGCGTCTGGGTGCCCCCCGCCAGGTCCAGCAACACGCCGATCTTGGCGCCACCGTGCACGTAGCTCGTAAGCCTGCCCTTGGCCTCGACGCGGGCGAAGCGGCGGATGGAGAGGTTCTCGCCGATGCGTCCGACCAGGGCGGTGCGGGTCTGTTCCACGCTCGCTCCATTCGGCGTAAGCGCCGAGAGCGCGGCCACGTCGGCCGGATTGCGGTTGGCCACCAGCTCGGCCAGCGCGCGTGCAAAACCGAGGAAGTCCTCGTTCTTGGCGACGAAGTCGGTCTCGCAGTTGACCTCCACGATGGCGCCCAGCTTGCCGTCGGGGGCGATGACGGTGGCCACCACACCCTCTGCGGCCACTCGCCCGGCCGCCTTGCTGGCCTTGTTGCCCAGCCGCACGCGCAAGATCTCCTCGGCCTTGCCCGAGTCTCCGTCGGCCTCGGTCAGCGCCTTCTTGCATTCCATCATGGGCGCGTCGGTCTTTTCGCGCAGCTCCTTGACCATGCCTGCCGTAATCTCCGCCATGCTCGACTCCTGACTGATTGCAGGCGCGCCAGCGCGACAGGCCTGCGTGCCCTGGTGATCAAAAAAAGGGGGCCTCGAGCCCCCTTGACACTCGAAACTGACCGCGTCAGCGGGCGGCGGTTTCCTCACCGCCCTCCTCCTCCACGAACTCGTCGGTGACGATCTCCTGGATGATCTGGGACCGGCCCTCCAGGACGGCGTCCGCCATGCCGCGCACGTACAGGCGGATGGCGCGGTTGGAGTCGTCGTTGCCCGGGATCACGTAGTCCACACCGTCGGGCGAGTTGTTGCTGTCGACCACGGCCACCAGCGGGATGCCCAGCTTGATGGCCTCCCGCACCGCGCCCTTCTGGTATCCCACGTCGACCACGAACATCGCGTCGGGCAGGCCGTTCATGTCCTTGATGCCACCCAGGCTGCGCTCCAGCTTCGACAGCTCCCGCTGGAAGTGCAGCTGCTCCTTCTTGGGCAGGCGCTCAAGGGTGCCATCCCGCACCATCTGCTCCATGTCCTTGAGCCGCTTGATCGACTGCTTGACCGTCTTGTAGTTGGTCAGCATGCCGCCCAGCCAGCGGTAGTCCACGAACGGCGCTCCGCAACGCGTGGCTTCCTCCCGGATGATCTCGCGCGCCTGGCGCTTGGTGCCTACGAACAAGATCGTGCCCTTGTTGGAGGCCAGCTGCTTCACATAGCGCACGGCCTGGTTGTACATCTCGAGGGTCTTCTCGAGGTTGACGATGTGGATCTTGTTGCGGTGGCCGAAGATGTAGGGCGCCATCCTCGGATTCCAATAGCGGGTTTGGTGCCCGAAATGCACGCCCGCCTCCAGCATTTCACGCATAGTCACTGCCATGAACCTGTTCTCCAGTTAAGGTTGGGCCTCCATCCGCGCGTCAGACCTGGCCGGCCGCTTCTCCCCGGGTGGGAAAATCAACTCGGCGCAGGCACCTTAACGTGCGCGGATGTGTGGATTTCCGCCGCCCCGGCAAGCCGCGGCCGTGTCGAGCGAATCAAGAATTATATCAGTCACATGCCGCGCTGCTCAAGCGCCTTGCGCGGGGCCGCCTGCGCGCTGGCGTCGCGTCTCGTACAGGCACAGAGCCGCGGCCACCGACACGTTCAAGCTCTCGACGCGCCCGAGCATCGGGATGCGCACCAGGCGGTCACAGCGTTCGCGGGTCAGCCGACGCATGCCTTCCCCTTCGGCCCCCAGCACCCACGCGAGTGGCCCGGTCAGATCGGCGTCCGGCAGGCTCTCAGCGCCGGCCTGGTCGGTCCCCACGACCTGCAGCCCCTCTTCCTTCATCTCCTCCAACGCACGTGCCAGATTGGTGACTGGAATGAACGGAACCGTGTCGGCCGCTCCGCTCGCGACCTTGGCAACGGTAGGTGTCAGGCCGGCCGAGCGGTCCTTGGGCGCGACCACCGCGTGTGCGCCGAGCGCGTCCGCGACCCGCAGGCAGGCGCCCAGGTTGTGAGGGTCGGTGACCCCATCGAGCACCAGCAGCAAGGCCTGCGCGCCGGCGGCGGCGATCAAGTCTGGCAAGGTGTAAGCCATCCGAATCGGCTCCACCCGAGCCACCACCCCCTGATGCTTGCCGTGTCCAACCAACCCCTGCAGCCGCTGCACTTCTACCAGGACTACGCGTGCGCCGCACGCTTGGGCCGCCGCCAGCAGATCGCGCAACCGCGGGTCGTGTCGCCCAGCATGAACGAAGATCTCCAGCACGCTATCCGGATGGTGCCGAAGCCGGGCATGGACCGCGTGGAAGCCGAAGATGAGCTGGGTCTCGCCCGGCATCAGCGCTGTTTGTCGGCCAACAGAAAATCGAGTCGCGTGGTCTCGAGGTCGGCTCGCACCAGCTTGACTCGAATGCGGTCACCCAGGCGAAAGCGCTGGCGCGTGCGCTCTCCCATCAGCTGGTGGCGCGCCGCGTCGTAAGTGAAATAATCGTTGCCCAACTCGGACACGTGCACCAGGCCCTCTACGTACACCTCGTCCAGCGCCACGAACACCCCGAAGGCGGCCGCGCCGCTGATCGTGCAGGCAAAGCTTTCGCCGATGCGGTCGCGCATGTAGTAGGCCTTGAGCCAGGATTCGACGTCGCGAGTGGCCTCATCCGCGCGGCGTTCGGTCTCGGAGCAATGCTGGCCGAGCGCCACCCAGTCGCCTGGATCGTAGGTCGCGCTGGCAAGCACTGCTTTGATCCCCCTGTGCACCAGCAGGTCCGGATAGCGCCGAATGGGCGAGGTGAAGTGCGTGTACGCCTCGTAGGCCAAGCCGAAATGGCCCACGTTCTCGGGGCTGTACACCGCCTGCCGCAGCGAGCGCAGCAGCACGGTCTGCAGCAACTGATAGTCGGGCCGGCCGCGGATCTCGCTCAGCAGCTTGGCATAGTCCTTGGCGTGGGGGTCGTCGCCGCCGCCCAGATGCAACCCGAACTCACGCAGGAACTGCCGCAGGGCTTCCAGCTTCTCGGGCGTGGGCCCCTCGTGGATGCGATACAGCGCGGGATGCCCGTGGCCTTGCAGAAAATCCGAGGCACAGACGTTGGCCGCCAGCATGCACTCTTCGATCAAGCGGTGGGCGTCGTTGCGTTGCACCGGTGAGATCGCCGTGATCTTGCCCTGGTCGTCGAAGTCCATACGCGTCTCGAGCGATTCGAAGTCGATCGCGCCGCGCCGCTCGCGCGCTTTCACCAACACCTGGAACAGTGCGTACAGGTTCTGCAGGTGCGGCACCAGCTCGCCTTGCCGACGTGCGTCTTGGCTGCCGGGATCGGCTAGGATCTGCGCGACTGCGGTGTAGGTCAGCCGCGCGCGGGAACGCATCACCGCAGGATAAAAGCGGTAGTCCTTGATGTCCCCGCGCGCACCGATAGCCATCTCGCAGGCCAGGCACAGGCGCTCGACCTCGGGGTTGAGCGAGCACAGCCTGTTGGACAGCGCTTCGGGGAGCATCGGGATCACGCGGCGCGGGAAATAGACCGAATTGCCGCGCGCCCCGGCCTCGAGGTCGAGAGCGTCGCCGTGCTTCACATAGTGGCTCACGTCGGCGATGCCCACCCACAAGCGAAACCCCTTGCCCTCGCGCTCACAGTAAACTGCGTCGTCGAAGTCCTTCGCGGTCTCGCCGTCGATGGTGACCAGTGGCAGGCGCGTGAGGTCGCTGCGTCCTTTCCAGTCGCTCTTGCGCACTGCTGTGGGCAGCGAACTGGCCAGCGCCTCGGCCGCCGGCGAAAAAACATGTGGTAGATCGTGCTTGCGCAGCGCGATCTCCACCTCCATGCCGGGATCGGCGTAATTGCCCAGCACCTCGACGATGCGTCCGACCGGCTTCACATGGCGGTCCGGCTGCTCGATGATCTCGGCCACCACCACTTGCCCGCTGCGCGCGCCGTTGCAGGCTTCCCGCGGCACCAGGATGTCGTGGCTGAGGCGTCGGTCTTCCGGCACCAGGTAGCACACGCCGTGCTCCTCGTGCAGCCGCCCCACCACCCGTGTATGCGCCCGCTCCAACACTTCCACGATCGCGCCCTCGCGCCGCCCGCGCCGGTCTGTCCCGGTCACGCGCGCCATCACACGGTCGCCGTGGAACACTCTGGTCATCTCCCAAGGACTCAAAAACAAGTCCCCACCGCCGTCCTCCGGGACGAGAAAGCCGAAGCCGTCGGGATGGCCGGCGACGCGCCCGCGGATCAGCCCGAGCTTCTCCACGACGCACAGGGCCCCTGCGCGGTTCTGCATGATCTGCCCGTCTCGCTCCATGGCGCTCAACCGGCGCTCAAAGGCCTCTACTTCCTCGGCCCGGATCTCCAGCAGTTCGCGCAGACGCCGCGGCTCGACCGGCACGCCCTCGTCCTTGAGCACCGAGAGGATCCACTCGCGACTGGGCAGCGGAACCTCGTAGCGTTGCTGCTCCCGATCCAGGAATGGGTCAGACATGCGCAGGCCGGCCGCCGGCTTGCGCGTCTTTCTACCGCCGGAAGCGGCGGCGGCTCGGCGCGTCATGGCCGCGGGCCTAGACGGGTGTTGCAGCGGATGCGGGACAAGGGTCGACGCTTTGACATGGCAGGGTTTTGCAATAGAATGACGGCCCGCTGTGCCGAGATGGCGGAATTGGTAGACGCACCAGGTTCAGGTCCTGGCGGTCGCAAGACTGTGGAGGTTCGAGTCCTCTTCTCGGCACCACCAGTTCGGTTGGCCAGCACAGCAAGTGCGCAGCGGCGCAACCGCATTCGGGTTTGCTGTGCGGGCTGGGTGCGCCGTGATGTGCGAAATGCCGCAGGCTTCAAGCCTCGAAAGGATGGCGCCGCACGATGGTGTCGTCGCGCTCGGCTCCAGTGGAGATGAGGTCGATCGGCACGCCGCAGACTGCCTCGATGCGCTCGAGGTAGTCGCGCGCCGCGCCCGGCAGGTCTTCCAGCTTTCGCACCCCCAGCGTGCTCCGCGCCCAGGCCGGCACCTCCTCGTAGACTGGCTCGCATTCGGCCAGCTCCTCCGCACCCACCGGAAGGATGTCCCGATATTCGCCGGCCACGCGGTAGCCCACCCCGATCTGCAGCGTCTCCATGCCGTCCAGCACGTCGAGCTTAGTCACGCACAGACCGGATATGCCATTGATCTGGATCGAGCGCTTGAGCGCCGCGGCGTCGAACCAGCCGCATCTTCTCGGCCGTCCGGTGGTCGCGCCAAACTCCTTTCCGCGTGCTGCGATCTGGCGTCCGATGTCGCCGTCCAGCTCGGTGGGAAACGGCCCCGAGCCCACGCGCGTGGTGTAGGCCTTGGTGATGCCCAAGATGTAGTGCAGCGCCTGCGGCCCCACTCCGCTGCCCGCCGCCGCGGCCCCGGCCACGCAGTTGCTCGAAGTGACGAAAGGATAGGTGCCGTGGTCCACGTCCAGCAGCGTGCCCTGCGCGCCCTCGAACAACAGGTTCTTGCCCGCCTTTTGCGCCTCGAACAGCCGGCGCGGGACATCGCCCACCATCGGCTTGATCTGGTCGGCCAGCGCCAGCAGTTCATCCAGTGTGCGCTGAAAGTCGACGGTTTCGGCGTTGAAGTAGTGGCGCAGCACGAAGTTGTGGAAATCGAGCACTTCGCCCAGCTTCGCCGCTAAGCGCTCGCGATGGAACAGGTCCTGCATGCGGATGGCGCGTCGCGCGACCTTGTCTTCGTAGGCCGGACCGATGCCGCGCCCGGTGGTTCCGATCTTCCCCGCCCCCTTGGCGGTCTCGCGCGCCGCGTCGAGCGCGACGTGGTGAGCCAGAATCAGCGGACAGGCCTCGCTGATGGTGAGCCTGGAACGAACTTCGATCCCGGCCTGCTCGAGCGTGCTGACCTCGCTTAGCAGCGCCTGCGGCGACACCACTACCCCGTTGCCGATGAAGCAAGCCACTTCTGCCCTCAGTATCCCGGAGGGGATGAGGTGGAGCACGGTTTTGCGCCCGCGGATGACCAGCGTGTGCCCGGCATTGTGGCCGCCCTGAAAGCGCACCACGCCCTGCGCGTGGTCCGTCAGCCAGTCCACCACCTTGCCCTTGCCCTCGTCACCCCACTGGGTGCCGACCACGACGACGTTGCGTGCCATTTTCAAATAGCCAGGTTCGCGCGCGGGTGATGCCTGCGCTCAAGTCAGCTTCTCGATTTCCCAGGCTCCGGCGCGCTTCACCAGTTGCCGATCGCACCCGAGCTCGCCCCTGGTGGCCGCGTGGCCGGGCAGGTCCACGATCACGACCTCGCCTTGCGCGCGCAGAGCCTCGACCTTGCGTCGCAGCGACTCGTCCTGGGGCACATGGGGCGCGAGGATGCCCGAGGCGGGCGCGGCCGGCGGGGCCAGCGCGGCCAACTCGCGCAGGTCCAGGCTGAACCCGGTGGCCGGGCGCGCGCGCCCGAACGCCTGGCCTACCTCATCGTAGCGCCCGCCCAGCGCAACCGCGGCCGGATGCCCCTTCGTGTAGGCCGCGAACACCACGCCGCTGTGGTAATGATAGCCACGCAACTCCGCCAGGTCGAAGCAGTGCACCGTCACCACGTGCGACAGGTGCGCGGCGATGGTCTCCATCTCGGAGAGCGCCTGCCGCACCTCGGGGAAGTCCGGCAGCCGCCGGCGCGCTTCGTGCAACATGGGCAGGCCGCCATAGAGCTCGGGCAGCAACAGGAGTGCTTCGCGCAGCCCGGCATCTAACGGTGCAACCATTTCGCGCAGCGTCGGAACGTCCTTGGACTGCAGCACGCGGAACAGCTCGGACTCCAGCTCGCCATTCACCCCTCCACGCTGCATGAGGCTGCGGAACACCGCTACGTGGCCCAGATCCAGATAGAGGTCGTCGACGCCGGCAAGGCGCAGCGCGCTCACCATCAGCGCCTGGATCTCGACGTCGCTTTCCACGCCCGCGTGACCGTAAACCTCGGCGCCGATCTGCAACGGCTCGCGCGTGCGGTTCAGCCCCGACGGCTGGGCGTGCACGACGCTGCCCGCGTAGCACAGCCGTGTGACGCCCTCGCGGTTGAGCAGGTGGGCGTCGATGCGCGCGACCTGCGGAGTGATATCGGCGCGCAGCCCGAGCAGTCTGCCTGACAGTTGGTCCACCAGTTTGAACGTGCGCAGATCGAGATCGTGGCCGGTTCCGGTGAGCAGCGACTCCAGGTACTCCAGCATGGGCGGCATCACCAGCTCGTAGCCGTGGGCCCGGAACAGATCGAGGATGCGCCGGCGCAGACCTTCGATGCGCAGGGCCTCGGACGGCAGGATGTCTTCGATGTACTCGGGGAGAAGCCAGCGTCGCATGATCGATGCCGTGCGCTTTAGTTCCGCCCCAGCAGCAGCAGGAACGCCAACCCGGTCAGCACCAGAACCAGGCCGAAGAAACGCAACTGCCCGTCGGCCAGACTGGACACCTGGCGCACCACGGCACGCCACCGAGCCGGCGCCACCAGCAACGGCAGGCCCTCGATCACCAGCACGAGAGCGAATGCGGTCCAAAGAGAGCTCGACATCGTGGGGGTGCGCGGCGGTGTCGGCGCCGCGCGTTAGCGCTTGCCCGTGGGGCTCTTCAGGTACTTGAAGAAATCCGAGCTGGGGTCGAGCACCATGACGTCGCTCTTGTTCTTGAGGCTCTGGCGGTACGCCTCGAGGCTGCGGTAGAAGGCGTAGAACTCGGGGTTCTCCTGGAACGCCTGGGCATAGATCGCGGTAGCCCTCGCGTCTCCCTGGCCCTTGATGCGCTGCGCGTCGCGGAATGCCTCCGCCACGATCACCTCGCGCTGGCGGTCGGCATCGGCGCGAATCTTTTCGGCCTCGGCGAAGCCAAGCGAGCGCAGCTCGTTGGCCACACGCTTGCGCTCCGCCTCCATGCGGCGGTAGACGGCCTCGCTCACTTCCTGCGGCAGGTCCACGCGCTTGATCCGAACGTCCAGTACCTGCACGCCGATCTTGCGCGCATCGGTGTCGACCTTCTCGCGCATCAGGTCCATGATGCGGTCGCGCTCGCCCGAGACCACCTCGTGGATGGTGCGCTTACCGAACTCCGCGCGCAGGTTGCCGTTGACCGACTGCGCCAGCCGGATGCGGGTGCGCGTCTCATCACCGCCTACGCTGATGTAGTACAGCACCACGTCCACGATACGCCACTTGACGAACGAATCCACCAGGACGTTCTTCTTCTCCGAGGTGATGAAGCGCTCCGGCTCCTCCGAGTCGAGGGTGAGGATGCGCACGTCGAAAAAGCGCACGTTGTCCAGCAGCGGCAGCTTCAGGTACAGGCCCGGCTTGGTGATCACGTGCACCGGCTCGCCCAGCCGGAACACGATCGCGTTCTGGCGCTGGTCGACGGTGAACAGCGCCAAGCTCGCCATCACCAGCATGACGACCAGTGCGATGAGCACGGTGCTCAGACCGCGTTTCACGGCCGTGGCTCTCGATCACGGCCGCGGAACGAGTCCCGGGAGCGCGTATCGGCGGCTGGCGGGGCGGCCTGCGATTGCAGCTCGGGAGCCGGCGCGCGCTCCCCACCGTCCTGCGCCGCAGTCGCTCCGGCGGCGGACATCTGCAGCAGCTTGTCCAACGGCAGGAACAGCAGGTTGCTGCCGGACTTCTGGTCCACGATCACCTTGCTGATGTTGGTCAACACCTGCTGGACGGTATCCAGATACATGCGCTCGCGTGTGACTGCCGGCGCGCGGTTGTACTCGGCCAGGATCTGGCGAAAGCGCGATGCCTCGCCGTCGGCGGTGGAAATGATGCGCTGCTTGTACCCCTCGGACTCCTGCATCAAACGCGACGCCGTGCCGCGCGCCTTGGGCACCACGTCGTTGGCATAGGCCTGGCCTTCGTTGATCTGTCGCTCGCGGTCTTGGGTGGCCTTCACCGCGTCGTCGAAGGCGGCCTGTACCTGCTCAGGAGGCTGCGCCTGCTGCATCGTGACCTGGCTGATGGCGATCCCGGTCTGGTAGCGGTCCAAGACCTCTTGCATCAGCGTCTGCGCCTGGGCGCGGATCGACTCGCGCCCCTCGTACAGCACGAAGTCCATCTTGCTCTTGCCTACGATCTCGCGCATGGCCGACTCGGCCACCTGCATGACGGCTTCGTCGGGGCTGCGGTTGTTGAACAGGTAATCCTTGGGATCTTTGAGCACGTATTGCAGCGCGAACTGGAGGTCGACGATGTTCTCGTCGTCGGTGAGCATGAGCGATTCTTTGAGCACCTTGTTCTTCACGTTGTTGCGATAGCCCACCTCCAGGGTGCGCACCTGCGACAGGTTGATCACCTCCACCGATTCGATTGGATAAGGCAGGTGCCACTGCGGGCCGGGCTCGGTGGTTTGGTGATATTTGCCGAAGCGCAGCACCACGCCGCGCTGGCTGGCATCCACGATGTAGAAGCCGCTGGCGAGCCAGACGATGACCACCAAAATGACCAGCAGCCAGGCGCCGCCGGGGAAGCCCTTGGCCCCGGAATCACCGGGCCTGCGCACACCGCCGCGGCCACCGAACAGGCCGAAGAGCCTCTGGCGGAGACGGTTCCAGATCTCGTCCAGATCAGGCGGGCCGTCGCCGCGCCGGCCCCAGTTCGGGTCGTTCAATGCCATAGCTGTCGTTGGTTTCACTCGTCGGGAACATGGCTTCGCCGCGGCGAGCCCGCAGTGCTAGGCGGCGAGGCGGCGCGTACGTCACGCAACCGCACGGCTGGACGAATCGGGCAGGATCGAGCCGGACCGGAACTCGTCGATGGCCAGGCGCACGAATTGCATTCCCGCGCCCGTCTTCGCACTCACGCGAAGGCGCGAAATTCTACCACACTCGTCGCGCTCGACGCCCGCCGGGAGCCCAGTCAGATCAGCCTTGTTGAGGACGATGACCTGCGGCAGCAAGCCGGCGCCGATTTCGCGCAGCACGAGGTCAACCTGTGCGATCTGAGCATCCTGCGTGGGGCTGGACGCGTCCACCATGTGCAGCAACAGGTCGGCCTGGACCGTCTCCTCCAGCGTGGCGCGAAACGCCGCGACCAGCGTGGGCGGAAGGTCGCGGATAAAGCCCACCGTGTCCGACAGCACCACGTCCCCGCCGGCAGAGGCGCTGGCCCCGCTCTCGGGCATATACACCCGCCGAGTGGTGGTATCCAGGGTGGCGAACAGCTGATGCGCGGCGTAGACGCTCTCGCGCGTGAGGCGGTTGAACAGGGTGGACTTACCGGCGTTGGTGTAGCCCACGATTGCTACCGACAGCACCTGCGCTCGCTTGCGGGCGCGCCGCTGCACCTCGCGTTGCCGCGCCACGGCCGCTAGCTTCTCCTTGAGCACCTTGACGCGCTTCCCCAGCAGCCGGCGGTCGGTCTCGAGCTGAGTCTCGCCCGGGCCGCGCAAGCCGATGCCGCCCCTCTGCCGCTCTAGGTGGGTCCAGCCGCGCACCAGGCGCGTAGCGAGATGCTCGAGCTGCGCCAGCTCAACTTGCAGCTTGCCTTCGTGGCTGCGCGCGCGCTGGGCGAAGATGTCCAGGATCAGGCTGACGCGGTCGATGACGCGGCAGGAGAGCTGCCTCTCCAGGTTGCGTTCCTGCGCGGGGGACAACCCGTGGTTGAATACGACGAGCGACGCCTGCCGGGCAGCCACCGCTGCGGCCAGCTCGGTCACCTTGCCTTTGCCTGCGAAGGTGGCGGGATCGGGGCGCTCGCGCCGCCCCTGCACCAGGCCCACGATCTCTAGTCCGCAGCTGGCCGCCAGCTCGCTCAGCTCGGCGATGCGAGCATTCTGGTCGGGCTCGCCAAGGTCGAGATTGACCAGAAGCGCACGGTCTCCGCCCTGGGGGCGTTCAAACATAGAGGCCTAGATGAAGTCGCGCGGGGCAGAAATCAAGCACGGATGGCCGCGGCGCGCCGCCGACTCGGCCGACGGCGCCGAGTCTGGACACCCCGCGCCGGCACGAGGTCGGGTGAGCCGCCCGCTCAGCTTTCGGAAGAGTGGTCCAGCGAAAGATTGACGGCACGCGCGGGAACCACGGTCGAAATGGCGTGCTTGTACACCATCTGCGTCACCGTGTTCTTCAGCAGTACGACGTACTGGTCGAAGGATTCGATCTGGCCCTGGAGCTTGATGCCGTTCACCAGATAAATCGAGACAGGCACATGTTCTTTGCGCAAGGCATTCAAGAACGGGTCTTGTAGCAGTTGCCCTTTGGCGCTCATGCGGCCTCCTGGTTTTATCTTTTAGTCTGATCAACCACTGTACTTCAATTCGTTGACCGTTGCCATACCCGCGACATCGCACGATCCAAGCAGACACGGGTCAGCGCCGATCGGCGTAAGGGTTGGCGTTGACCTTGAACCGTATGCGCACTGGCGTGCCCCGCAAGCGGAACGTTTCGATGAAGAAGCGCTCCAGGTAACGGCGGTAGCTGTCCGGCAGGTTGTCGAGCTGGTTGCCATGGATGACGATCACGGGAGGGTTCATACCGCCTTGATGGGCATAGCGCAGCTTGGGGCGGAACAGCCCGTGGCGGGGCGGCGCCTGGCGCGCCGTGGCCGCGATCAGCGCGCGGGTGAGCTTTGGAGTGGGGAGCTTGGCCATGGCGGCGGCATAGGCCAAATCTACCGAATTGATAAGTTCGGCGAGCCCCGTTCCCTCCCGCGCAGAAACGTAGTGCACTGAGGCGAAGCTCAGGAACTCCAGCTTGCGCGCGAGTTCGCGCTTGATCTGGTCCCGCCGTGCCTGGTCCAGGCCGTCCCACTTGTTCACCGCAACTACCAAGGCGCGCCCCGCCTCCAGAATGAACCCGGCGATGTGCGCATCCTGCTCGGAGATTTCCTGCTGCGCGTCGAGCACCAGGATCACGACGTTGGCGTCCTCGATGGATTGCAGAGTCTTGATGACGGAAAACTTCTCCGCCGTCTCGGAGACTTTGCCGCGCCGCCGCAGGCCGGCGGTGTCGATCAGGGTGTAAGGCTTGCCGCCGCGCTGGAAGTCGACGTAGATGCTGTCGCGCGTGGTCCCCGGCTGTTCGAAGGCGATGACGCGCTCTTCTCCGATGAGGGAGTTGACCAGGGTGGATTTGCCAGCGTTGGGGCGGCCGACGACGGCAATGCGGGGCGAGCGCTCCAGTCCCTCGGCCGACCCCGCCTCCTGGTCCTGCGACGGAAAGCTGTTTAACACCAGATCGATCAGCTCGCGCACCCCCTCGCCGTGCGCCGCAGAGATCGGCAGCGGCCGCCCCAGCCCCAGCTCATGAAACTCGGCGGCAGCCGCGTCGCTGGACAATCCTTCGCTCTTGTTCACTACCAGCCACAACCGGCGCCCGGTTTTGCGCAGCTGCAGCGCGATCTCTCGGTCCGGACCCGTCAAGCCGGCCCTGCCGTCGACCATCAGCACCACGGCGTCGGCTTCGTCCACCGCCTGCAGCGTCTGCCGGGCCATCGCGTGGAAGATGCCGTCCTTCGCCGCCGGCTCGAGGCCGCCGGTGTCGACGACGAGGTACGGCTTGGCACCCAGGCGCCCATGGCCGTAGTGACGGTCGCGGGTCAGCCCGGGAATGTCCGCCACCAGCGCCGCTCGGCTGCGGGTCAGTCGGTTGAACAGGGTCGACTTGCCGACGTTCGGGCGGCCGACCAGGGCGATCGTGGGTTTCATCCGCGATGGGCGCTCGGCAGTTGCCTCCGCGCGCTAATTTGAATGGGGATGCGATGCTACAGCGTCTTCACAGAGACAGCATAGAGCGCCCCATCGAGCGTCTGCACCAGGAGGTTCTGGCCCAGGCGCACGGGACGCGCCCGGATGCCGCTGCCGTCGGTGGAGAGCCGGGCCGCGAAGGCACCGGTGTCGCGGTCGAGGAAATGGATGTAGCCCTCGAAGTCCCCCAGCGCCACGTACAGCCCCACCTCGACCGGCGCGCTGAGTCGGCGCGCGAACAGCTTGTCCTGCTTCCAGACGGTGGCGCCCGTGTTCTTGTCCATGGCGAACACGGTGCCGCGGGTATCGCTCATATACACGGTGATGGGGTCGACCTCGAGCGCGACATAAGCCGACGCGTCTCGACCCCACAGCAGCGTCCCGCGGGTGAGGTCGTAGCACCCGACCCGTCCCTGATACGTTACGGCGCAGGCCTGCTCGGCACTGGTTGTCGGGGCGGCGCCGATGTCGGTGATGCGCTCCAGCTCGTTCGCGCCCTTGGGCTGCGCCAGCGCTGCTTCCCACAGCACGGTGCCGTTGCTCAGGTTCAGCGCGACGACTCTGCCGGCGGACAAGCCCGTCAGCACCACATCGCGGGCGATGACCACTCCGGAGTTCGAGCGCAGCAGCAACGGCGGCAGCGTGAATCGATATTCCCATCGCTGCTTGCCGTCCTTGGCGTCGAGGGCGATGATCTTGCCGTCTGCGCTGCGTACGACTACGACACCCTGGGCTGCGCGTGGCGCCATAAGCAGCTCGCTGCTCACCTGGCTTTTCCACACCGGCTTGCCTTTCAGGTCATAGGCCAATACCACGCCTTTCCTGGTGCCGACCACGACCATACCGGCGTCGGCCCCCACGCCGCCAGAGAGCTCCTCCTTGGTGTTGACGCTCCACACCCGCTTGCCGTTGGCGGCGTCGAAGCGGGCGAGCCTCCCGTCCGACCCCGCTGCGTATACCGCGCCTTCGTATACCGCGGGGGTGAAGATGTACACGTCGGCCTCGCCCACCGAAGCGCGCCACACGACTTTCGCGTTCGCCGTGGGTTTGAACTTGACCAGCGGGGCCGGCTTGACCGTCGGCGAGCCGCCGCAAGCGGCGAGCGCCAGGGCGAGCAGCGCCGTCGCCACGCCCGAGTGGATCGGTCCAAGAATGGGCCAGCGACCGAACGCGCTCACTTGTCGCCCAGCCCGTCCAGCTTGACCTGCACGATCTGGCGATAGTTGCCCTGGGCGGGCAACTTCTCCAGCGCCGCCCTGTAGGCTGCCTTAGCCTCGACCGTCTTGCCCTGAGCCGCGTAGATGTCGCCCTTGCGGTCCTCGAACAGTCCGATGAAGGCCTCAGGGTGCCCAGCGTCCAATAGCTTGAGCGCGTCATCGTATTTGTTCTCATCGAGCAGCACCCCGGCAAGCCGCAGGCGTGCGGTGGCCGCGATACCCTCGTCGCGCGCGTGGTCAAGAGTCCATTGCAGCTGCGCCGCGGCGCTCTTGGCGTCACCGGCCTCGAAGTTGGCCTTGGCCACGGCGAGCGCCGCCATCGGCCCGTAGGCCGTGCCACCGAATTTGTCCATGAGCTGGCCGGATACCTCGCGGATCTGCTTGAGGTCGTTGGCCTGCATGGCTTTTTCCAGCGTCCCGTAGAGCCGCGAGGCGTGCTCGGCCTGAGCGCGCTTGTACCACTGCCAGCCGCCGGCGGCGGCGGCACCCACGCAGACGGCGACGGCCACCGCGATCACCATCTGGCCATACTGCTTCCACCAGGCTTTGAGCTCGTCTATCTTCTCCTGCTCTTCCAGATCGTACATAAAGGTTCCGTTGTCATGATTCGATATGTGCGGTTCCGCGCGCGTTGCGGATGAGGCCGATAGCATCTGCCACCGATAGCGTAACTTGATCACCCAGCTCCCGCAGCGGCTTCACCGCCACGCGCTGCGTGGCGGCCTCGTCGTCGCCGATGATCACGGCGAACCGGGCCATGCTGCCGTCGGCCTTTTTCATCTGCGACTTGAAGCTGCCTCCGCCGCAGTGGAACACGATGCTCAGGCCGGTCTCGCGCATCTGCTCCGCCGCGCGCCAGGCCAGGCGTGTGGCGTCGACCCCGCTGTGTACCAGGTACGCGTCCGGGGGCTGTTCGCGCGCCCGCGTGTCCGATTCAGCCATCAGCGCGAGGACACGCTCGATACCCAACGCGAAGCCGCAGGCCGGCGCCGGTTTGCCGCCGAGCTGGTTGAGCAGCCCGTCGTAGCGGCCGCCGGCGCACACCGCCGACTGCGCACCCGGCCGGTCGGTGATCCATTCGAACACGGTGTAGTTGTAGTAATCCAGACCGCGCACCAGCCGGGTATTGATCTCGAACTCGACGCTCAAGCCGCGCAGGATCGCCTGCAGCGCCTCGAAGTGCCTGAGCGAATCCTCGTCCAGATCGTCGTACAGGCGGGGGGCGGCTTCGATCACAGACTGCATCGCTGGGTTCTTGCTGTCCAGCACTCGCAGCGGGTTGGTGCCGAGCCGCCGACGGCTGTCCTCGTCCAGCGCATCCAGGTTGCGCTCCAAATGCTGCACCAGCCGCGCACGGTAGCGCGCGCGCGCCTCCGGGCTACCGAGCGTGTTGATCTGCAATCGGATCCGATCCAGGTTCAGTTGGTTCCACAGCCGCGCGCACATGACGATGTGCTCGGCGTCCACGTCCGGGCCGGGGAAGCCGAGCGCCTCCACGCCGATCTGGTGGAACTGCCGGTAACGTCCCTTCTGGGGCTTCTCGTGTCGGAACATCGGTCCGCTGTAGCACAGCCGTTGCGGTCCGCCGTACAGCAGATGGTGCTCCAGGGCCGCGCGCACGCAGGAGGCCGTGCCTTCTGGCCGCAACGAGATGCTTTCGCCGTTCAGGTCGGTGAAGGTGTACATCTCTTTCTCGACGATGTCCGTCACCTCTCCGATCGAGCGCACGAACAGCTCGGTCTTCTCCACCAGAGGCATGCGGATGGTCCGGTAGCCGTAAGCCCGCAGCCAAACCCCCGCGGTGTCCTCGAACAGATCCCAAAGCGGCACCTGGTCCGGAAGGATGTCGCTCATCCCTCGGATCGATTGAATCGTTTCGCTCATGCTATGGGTGGCCCGGCCCGAATGCGCTGCCGCGCTCAGCCGATGGTGCTGATCGCCTCGTCTTGTGCGGCCGGCGGGCGCTGTGAGTCGCCGTAGCGCTTGAGCACGTAGTCCGAGACGATGCTCTGGAAGTCTTCGGCGATGTGCTCGCCTTTCAGGGTGACGGTCTTGAGTCCGTCAACATAAACTGGAGCCACCGGGCTCTCCCCCGAGCCTGGCAAGCTGATCCCGATATTGGCGTGCTTGCTCTCGCCCGGGCCGTTGACCACGCAACCCATCACCGCTACCGTCATCGATTCCACGCCCGGATATAGCCCCCGCCACTGCGGCATCTGGGCGCGCAGCCAACTCTGGATCTTGTCCGCCAACACTTGGAAGGTGGTGCTGGTGGTGCGCCCGCAACCGGGGCATGCCACGACCAGGGGCGTGAAGGAGCGCAGCCCCATGGTCTGCAGCAGCTCCTGCGCCACCACCACTTCCCGGGTGCGGTCGCCGCCAGGCTCGGGCGTGAGCGACACGCGGATGGTGTCGCCGATGCCCTCCTGCAGCAGGACCGCCATCGCCGCCGTCGAGGCGACGATCCCCTTGCTGCCCATGCCCGCCTCGGTAAGGCCCAAGTGCAGCGGGTAATCGCAGCGCGCCGAGAGCTCCCGGTACACCTTGATCAGGTCCTGCACGCCGCTCACCTTGCACGACAGCACGATACGATCGCCGGGCAAGCCCAGCTCCTCCGCCCGGCGCGCGCTGCCCAGCGCCGAGCTGACCAGCGCCTCGCGCATCACGGCGCCCGCGTCCAGCGGCTGCGCGCGCCGAGCGTTGTGGTCCATCAAGCGCGCCAGCAGTTCCTGGTCCAGGCTGCCCCAGTTGACGCCGATGCGCACAGGTTTGCCGAACCGGCACGCAGCCTCGACCATCACCGCGAACTGCTCGTCGCGTTTGGAGCCGCGCCCCACGTTTCCGGGGTTGATGCGGTATTTGTCGAGCGCCTCGGCGCAGTCGGGGAACTGAGTGAGCAGCCGGTGGCCGTTGAAGTGGAAATCGCCCACCACGGGTACCAGCACGCCCATCGCCAACAGCCGTTCCTTGATGCGTGCAACCTGCGCCGCAGCCTCCGGGCTGTTCACCGTGATGCGCACCAGTTCCGAGCCGGCCTGGGCCAGCTCCGCAACCTGACGCGTGGTGGCGCCGGCGTCCGCCGTATCGGTGTTGGTCATCGACTGCACCACCACCGGTGCACCGCCGCCGACGGCGACGTGCCCGATCCGGGTCTGGCGGGTCGGGCGGCGCAACAGCCCAGCCTGTGAGGCAGAGGACATCCGGTATCAGCCTATTCGAGGGTGATGCGCGCCACGTCCACGCGCGTGTGCGGACCGAGGTCGACGGGCTTGTCCTGGTACAACACTTTGACACGATGGGCGTTCCCAACCACCACCGCAAACGGCGGCGTTCCCCTGACCACGCGTTCGGTGCCCGGCGCGTTGAGCCGCGAGAAAATGGTCGCTCCGCTGCCGTCCCTGACCTCGACCCAGGACTCGTCCTCGAAGATCATGCGGATACGGCTGGAGCCGGTACCGATAATCAGGACCCTGGGCTTCGCCGCGGGCAGAGTATCCTCGGCCTGAGAGACTCCGGCGTGCGGCCAGTCCAAGCCCGCAGCGCGGGGTGAACCGGGTGCGACCGCGACCGGAGACTCGCCTTTCGCCGCACCGACAGCGCCTGTAGGACTGGCCCCTGCAACTGCCTTGCGCTCCGTCGGCGGCGGAGCGGTACTGGTCGACGCGGGGAGGGGCGCCGTGGCAGCCTGCGACGTCGGCGGCGGGGGCTCTGCGGGCTGCGGGGTCGACGGGACCTGCGCCGCCGCAGGCGGCTCTTGCGCAACCTGCGCATCCCGTTGTTCCTTGGAGGCGTTGGAGGCGAGCAGGATCACCACCAGGACCGCGAGCGCTGCGAACGCCCCCCAGGTCAGGATCCGTCGGCGGTGCTCCGGGTTCGGCGCAGACACGTGCATTTCCGCCGCGGCGGGTGCAGCGACCAAGGCCGGCGCGACCGACGCACGGGCCGCCTCCAGCAATGGCTCCGGGTCCAGACGCAGCAGCTTCGCATAGTTGCGCAAAAAGCCACGCACGAACACCGAACCCGGGAAGCTGCTGTACTCGTCGCGCTCCAATGCCTCTACCTGCCGGACCGAGAGCTTGAGCTGCCGCGCGATGTCGCCCAGGCTCAGCCCCTGGCTACGCCGCTCGGCCAGCAGCTGTGCGCCCGGGCTGTGCGGCGGCGGCAGCGTTTGCGATCCGGGATCGCTGGCAGGCTCGACGTCGGGCTCGGTCATTCGAAGCGGCCTTCCAGGAAGGCTTTGGTCTCAGGCGCCGACGGATAGCGGCGGCGCAGCTGCATGCCGTAGTTGGCCAGCGCAGTGCGGTCCCCCAGCTTGCGCTCGACGCGCGCGCCGAGCCACAGCGCCTGTGGGCCAGGCGGCTCGGCCACCGTGAAATAACGGCTGATGTATTGTTTTGCTCCCGCATAATCGTCGCGCAGGTAGTCGATCTCGGCCATCCCGTACAGCGCCTGCGGCTGGCGGGGATTGAGCTTCAAGGCCCGGACGAAATACCCCTCTGCGGCTTTCGTGTCGCCGGCCTTGCGCGCGCACAGCCCGGCGTTCTTGTACGCCACGTCAGGTGTCGCGTAAAGCGGGTTCTTGAGAGCCTCCAGCAGCTCGCGGATGCCCTCCTGCTCGCGACCGCGCTGGCACAGGAACATGCCGTAGTTGTTCTTGGCCTCGGAGCTGGAGGGATCGATCCTGATCGCCTGACGGAAGTTCTTCTCCGCCTTGGCGTCCTCCTTCAGCTCCATGTATACCAGGCCGAGCGCGTTGTAAGCAGGGGCATAACTCTTGTCCGCCGACACGGCGGTGTTCAGCTCCTCCAATGCGACCCCGAGCTGGCCGTTCTCGAAGTAGCTGACGCCCAGCTCGGTATGGATCTTGGCCCGCTCCAGCGGCGAGCTGCTGACGGCCTGTTGCTCGGGGCGCAGCTGTTCCACGGGAGTCTGCGTTTTCTGCGAGGAGCAAGCGGCAAGTAGAAGCGAGGCTGCGACCAGTGCAATTCGCCTCATGCAGACTCCTCGGCCTCGCGGCGCAGCCTGCGCCCGGTGCGGTCCATGACCTGCCCCGCCAGCTGGCCGCAAGCACCGTCGATGTCCTCGCCGCGCGTCTTGCGCACGGTCGCGATCAGGCCCGCAGACATCAGCGTCTCCTGGAAGGCGCGAATCTGCTCCGGCCTGGAGCGCCGGTAGCCCGAATCCGGGAACGGGTTGAAGGGAATCAAGTTGAACTTGCAGGGCACCTCCCGCGTCAGTGCGGTGAGCTGGCGCGCGTGCTCGATGCGGTCGTTAACCCCGTCCAGCATCACGTATTCGAAGCTCACGAAGGCGCGCGGCGCGCCGTGACGCTGCCATTTGTGCGCCAGCTCGCCCGGGATCCGGCCGTACGGCGCGGCATCGTCCGCATCCGGCGCGTCCGTGGGCGCGGCATCAACATAGCGGCGGCAGGCCGCCATCAGCTCCTTCAGCGGGTACTTGCGGTTGATCGGCACCAGCACATCGCGCAGCTCGTCGCTGGGCGCATGCAACGAGACAGCCAAGGCAACCGGACACGCGGAGCGCAAGCGGTCGATGTTAGGCACGATGCCCGAGGTGCTGACTGTGACGCGGCGGCGCGACAGGCCGTAGGCGTGATCGTCGAGCATGATGTACAGGGCCGACACCAGGTTGTCGAAGTTGGCCAGCGGCTCGCCCATGCCCATCATGACCACGTTGCTGACGATCCGTTCCCCAGTGGAGTCCCGGGCGTGCCGGGTTTGCGCCAGCACCTTGGTGGCCCACCACAGCTGGCCGACGATCTCACCGGTGGTGAGGTTGCGGTTGAAGCCCTGCCGCCCTGTGGAGCAAAAGGAGCACTCGAGTGCGCACCCCACCTGGCTGGAGACGCACAGCGTCCCGCGACTGACTTCGGGGATGAACACCGTCTCGATGCCGTTGCCGGCGCCAACCGAGAGCAGCCACTTGTGGGTACCGTCCGCGGCGGTAGATTCGGACATAATGCCGGGGGGCTGGACCACGGCCATCTGAGCCAGCCGATCGCGCAGCGGCTTGGAGAGGTCGGTCATGCGCGCGAAGTCGGCCTCGCCCCGCTGATGGATCCAGCGCAGGAGCTGCCGAGCCCGAAACGGCTTCTCACCGAAGCTGGCGCACAGTTCGGTCAGGCCGCGCAGATCGTAGTCGAGCAGGTTGACGGACATCAGGCCGCGTCAGCGGGAATGGATCTCGATCGTAGAGAAGAAGTAGGCGATCTCGGTCGCGGCGGAGGCCGCGCCGTCCGAGCCGTGCACGGCGTTGGCGTCGATACTGTCAGCGAAGTCCGCGCGAATAGTCCCTGCCGACGCCTTCTTCGGATCGGTAGCGCCCATCAGATCGCGGTTCTTCTGGATCGCACTTTCGCACTCCAGCACTTGCACGAAGACCGGACCGGAGGTCATGAACTTGACCAGGTCGCCGAAGAAGTGCCGCTCGCGATGCACGGCGTAGAACCCCTCGGCCTGCGCCTTGGACAGGTACATCATACGCGCCGCCACGATTTTCAGGCCCGCGGCCTCGAAGCGCGCGTAGATCTGTCCGATGACGTTCTTGGCCACCGCGTCCGGCTTGATGATCGAAAGGGTCCTTTCCAGCATCACGTTTGAGTTCTCCAACGACTTTCTTTTTCGAGGCAATTCATAAGGATAGCATGAATCTATCACAATCTCCACAGTTTGAGAGAGGCCCATGAAGCAAACCGGTTCCATTGTTCTGGGTTGCCTGGCGCTGGTCCTGACCAGCCTCGCGCTGGCGCAGCAGCCGATCGTCATCCAGTTCAGCCACGTCGTCACGCCCGACACGCCGAAAGGCAAGGCGGCCGAGTACTTCAAGAAGCTCGCCGAAGAGCGCACCAAGGGCCGAGTCAAAGTCGACATCTATCCCAACAGCCAGCTCTACAAGGACAAGGAAGAACTGGAGGCACTGCAGTTGGGATCGGTACAGATGCTGGCGCCGTCGCTGGCGAAGTTCGGGCCCTTGGGCGCGCGCGAGTTCGAGGCGTTCGACCTGCCTTACCTGTTCGCCAATTATGAAGAGCTGCACAAGGTGACCGAGGGGCCGATCGGCGCGAGCCTGCTCAAGAAGCTCGATGCCAAGGGCATCGTCGGGCTCGCCTATTGGGACAACGGCTTCAAGGCGATGACCGCCAACAAACCGCTGCACAAGCCGGAGGACGTGAGGGGACTGAAGCTGCGCATCCAGTCGTCCAAGGTGCTCGAGGCGCAAATGCGCGCCCTGGGCGCGATTCCCCAGGTCATGGCTTTTTCCGAGGTGTATCAGGCGCTGCAGACCGGGGTGGTGGACGGCACCGAGAACACGGCCTCGAATATCTACACGCAGAAGATGCACGAGGTGCAGAAGTTCCTCACCGTCTCGGATCACGGGTACGTCGGGTATGCCGTCATCGTCAACAGGAAGTTCTGGGACGGCCTGCCGCCGGACATCCGCACCGTCCTGGAGGGCGCCATGAGGGACGCGACCAACTACGGCAACCACATCGCCAAGCAGGAAAACGACGAGGCGCTGGAAGCGATAAGAAAGTCCGGCAAGACCCAGATCATCACATTGACGGCTCAGGAAAAGCACGCGTGGAAGACGGCGCTGCTCCCCGTGCACGCCCAGATGGCGGACAAGATCGGCAAGGATCTGATCCAAGCCGTCTACAAGGCGACCGGCTTCGACCCCAACCGGCAGTAGCATGCGCACGCTGCTGCGCGGCGCGTCTGCCGCAGCGTCTCTGAGCACGCGGCGAGAGCCCCGGGGCGCCGTGGGGCGTTAGCGCGAGGTCGGGGTAATGCTCAAGACGCTCGACCGGCTCGAGGAGTGGTTGATCGCCTTCCTGATGGCCGGCGCGACTGCGGTGATCTTCGTCGCGGTCGCCCACCGCTACGCTGCCGCCCTGCCCATTCCCGTCGTGCAGGATTGGCTGCTCAGGATCAATCTGAGCTGGGCGCAGGAGCTGTGCATCTACATGTTCATCTGGATGGCGAAGTTCGGTGCTGCCTACGGCGTGCGCACCGGCATCCACGTCGGCGTGGACGTGCTCATCAACCGGCTTCGGAGCCGGCACCGGGCGAAGGTCATCGTGTTCGGATTGCTCGCGGGCGCGCTTTTCACGGGAGTGGTCGGCACGCTGGGTGCCGAGTTCGTCTGGGACATCGCTCACACCCAGGAAGTCTCCGCCGACCTGGAATTGCCGATGTGGATCGTGTACCTGGCGATTCCTTGCGGCTCCTATCTCATGTGCTTCCGCTTCCTGCAGGTGACGTGGTGGTTCGTGCGCACCGGCGAGCTGCCGCATCACGAAGTTGCCAAAGTCGAGGGGCTGGACGCGGCCTCCGCCGATGGCCTCCATCCGGCCGACCTGAAGCACGGGGCCAAGCCGTGAGCGCCTACCTCATCTTCGGGCTGCTCATCGCGCTCATGCTGACCGGCATGCCGATCTCCATTGCTCTGGGCCTCACGGTGCTGACGTTCCTGTTCACCATGACCCAAGTGCCGCTGCACGCCGTGGCGTTGAAGCTATTCACCGGCATCGAGCGCTTCGAGATCATGGCGATCCCGTTCTTCATTCTGGCCGGCAACTTCCTGACTCACGGCGGAGTGGCACGGCGCATGATCAACTTCGCCACCTCCATGGTTGGCCATTGGTACGGGGGGCTGGGATTGGCCGGGGTGGTCGCCTGCGCGCTGTTCGCTTCCGTGTGCGGTTCCAGCCCCGCAACCGTGGTGGCGATCGGCTCGATCGTGCTGCCGGCGATGCAGAAGCAGGGCTTCCCAAAGAAATTCGGCGCGGGTGTCATCACCACCTCCGGCGCGCTGGGGATACTGATGCTGCCCTCGATCGTCAAGGTCATCTACGCCGTCTCTACCAACACCTCCATTGGGGCGCTGTTCGTAGCCGGTGTGCTACCCGGCTTGGTGCTGACCGCCATGCTCGGGGCGACGACCTGGTACATCGCCCGCAAGAACGGCTACCCGCGCCTGGCGAGGGCCAGTTGGCACGCGCGCATCAAAGCGTTCCGTCAAAGCATCTGGGGTCTGTTTCTGGTCGTGGTGGTCATCGGCGGGATCTACACCGGCATCTTCACGGCGACGGAGGCGGCCGCGATGAGCGCCGTCTATGCGTTCTTCATCGCCGTGTACGTGTACAAGGACATGTCGCTCAAGGACGTGCCGAGATCGCTGCTCGAGTCGGCCAACTTGAGCGCCATGCTCCTGTACATCATCACCAACGCCGTGCTGTTCTCCTTCCTGATGACCTCGGAGCACATCCCGCAGATGATGGCCGAGTGGCTGCTCAACAAGGGGCTGGGCCAGATCGCGTTCCTGCTGATGGTGAACGTTCTGCTGCTGCTCGCGGGCAACGTGATGGAGCCCTCCTCCATCGTGCTGATCATGGCGCCGATTCTGTTCCCGGTGGCCATGAAACTAGCCATCGATCCGGTTCACTTCGGCATCATGATCGTGGTCAACATGGAGATCGGGCTGTGTCATCCGCCGGTGGGGTTGAACCTTTACGTGGCGAGCGGCATCACCAAGATGGGGATCACCGAGCTCACGGTGGCGGTCTGGCCGTGGCTGCTTACGATGCTCGTGTTCCTGGTGCTGGCGACCTACTGGCCCGCGCTGTCGCTCTGGCTGCCGAAGACCATGGGCATGATGTGACGGCGGCCTGAAACCCATATCCGGGATGCGTCCTGTGTACGCCGGGCGCGACGCGGCCACAGGACCTCGCCGGCGCGATCCCCCGGAGTAGATCCGTCGCAATGGCAACCGGCTTACCCGATCTGGCTGGGCAGCGCCCCGCGGTCCCAGCGCGGCATGACGCCCGGCTCGTGCGCCGCGGCGGCAAAGCGGAAGTCCTGCCCTATTCCCGGCACCCACGCCAAGGCCTCACCGACGAAGACCAATGGCATGCGGCCGCGCTCCCATTCCGGAACGTGAGCCTCGTGCAGCAGATTCTTGAGCGTGCGCGAGGGCCGGTTTGGCGCAAGCCGCAAGCGCTCCCCCCCGCAGCGAGGCCCAACCGCGACCGTCTCCGCACGCAGCCGCGCCAGAGACAGACCGGCGCCGCGCGCCGGCTCGAAGCGCAAACGACCCAGTTCCGCCGGCAGGGTCAGCTCATGCTGACCGGTCCAGGTCAGACGCCAGCCAGGCGCCGGCTCGCGGCCCGCGGGCTCCAAATAGAGACGGCCGCGATGCCGCCGCAGCCACGCAGCGCCGACCTTGACCCGCAGTTGCGCGTCGGCCCGCGCCGCGAGCGCCTGGCGCAGCGCCTCCTCGAGCTGGTCGCGGGTGGGCACGGACAGAGTCTGTCGTTCGAGGAACCAGCGCAGCAGGTTGCGGGCGCCGGCCGGAGAAAGCGCGGCCAGCGCGGACATCGCCAGGCTGTCGCCGGCCGCTGCGCCCTGCGCATCCCTGGCGGCGACATCATCCAGCAGCTGCGCGGCATCGGCGAAGTTGTGTGCCGCGCGCCCCAGCGTGTCGCGCAAGCCCGGAAAGCGCTCGACGAGTTCGGGCAGGATGCGCGTGCGCAGGAAGCTGCGGTCGAAGGCCGGATCGCTGTTGCTCTCGTCCTCGACCCAGGACAGCCCGGCGCGCTGCGCGTAGCCGCGGATCTGCGCGCGCGTCAGCGCCAGCCACGGGCGCACCAAGCGCAGTCCGGTCGCGGGCTCCAGCACGCGCGCCGCCGGCATCGCGCTCAAACCGCGCACGCCGGCGCCGCGCAGCAGGTGCAGCAGAAGCGTCTCGGCTTGGTCGTCCGCATGGTGCGCGAGCGCGATGGCATCGGCCCGTTGCTGCCTGAACACCGCGTAGCGCGCCTCGCGGGCGGCGCCTTCGACGCCCAGCTTCAACCGGCGGTCCACATGCACGCGCACCTCGATCAGCGCAACGCCAAGGCCGCGGCACAGCTCGGCACAGAAACGCGCCCATTCATCGGCGTGCGGGCTCAGGCCGTGATGCACGTGCAGAGCCGACGGCGTCACGCCGAGACGCGGCGCAACATGCACCAGCGCGTGCAACAGCGCAACGGAGTCCACGCCGCCGCTCAGGCCCACGACGACGCGCCCTCCCGCTAGACCCGCGTCGAGCAGCGCCTGCTCGACCAAGTTGGCGCCGTCGCTAATCGCTCTCGGCGTTCTCGCCACCACGTCCCACCCTCTCAAAACAAAATCCCCCGCTAGAGGGGGGATCTCGCGTCAGCTCCACGTCCTGGATCCAGTTCAGCGCAAGGCCACTTCCTTGAACTTGCCGAACTCCATGAGCTTAGTGAAGCGTGCCTGCAGCAGGTCCTCCAGCGGCCGTTCCTGCACTTGTTTGAGCGCGTCCTGCAAGGCCTTGCGCAGCGTCTGCATCATGGTTTGGGGGTCGCGGTGCGCGCCGCCCAGCGGCTCGGCGACGATCTTGTCCACCAGCCCGAGAGTCTTGAGCCTGCTGGCCGTGATCCCCAGGTTCTCGGCTGCGTCCGGCGCCTTCTCGGCGCTCTTCCACAAGATTGAAGCGCAACCCTCGGGCGAGATCACTGAATAAGTCGCGTACTGCAGCATCAACACCACATCGCCCACCGCGATAGCCAGCGCGCCGCCCGAGCCGCCCTCCCCGATGATGGTGACGACGACGGGGACGCGCAGCTCGGCCATCACGTACAGGTTGCGGCCGATCGCCTCCGACTGTCCGCGCTCCTCGGCGCCCACGCCCGGGTAGGCGCCGGGCGTGTCCACGAAGGTCAGCACCGGGATACCGAACTTCTCCGCCATCCGCATCAGGCGCAGCGCCTTGCGGTAACCCTCGGGGCGAGGCATTCCGAAGTTGCGCAGCAGCTTCTCCTTGGTGTCGTGGCCCTTCTGGTGCCCGATCACCATCACCGTCTGGTTGGAAAAGCGGGCCAGCCCGCCCACCATCGAGGCGTCGTCGGCATAGCTGCGGTCGCCATGCAGCTCCTGGAAATCGGTGAAGATGTTGTGGACGTAATCCAGGGTATAGGGCCGCTGCGGATGCCGGGCGACCTGCGAGATCTGCCACGGGCTGAGCTTGGCGTAGATCTCCTTGGTGAGGGTGTTGCTCTTCTTCTGCAGGCGGTTGATCTCCTCCGAGATGTCGAGCGCGGAGTCGTCCTGCACGTAGCGCAGCTCCTCGATCTTCGCCTCCAGCTCGGCGATGGGCTGCTCGAACTCGAGAAACGTCTGCTTCATCGGTCCATCCTTCCCTGGTGCGCGTCGACCGCACCCTAAACGAATCGGGCCGCCGAATCAATCGCAGACCCTCAGAACTGAGCGCCGCCCGTCCCGCGAGGGTCGCTATAGCTGCGGGCCTCCCCCGAGGCCCGGTCCACGTACACCGCCTGCATGTTGCCCCAGCGCCGGTGGCCCTCTTGCAGGGTGTGACCCTTAGCCCTCAGGGCGTCGACCCATGCCGCGGGGAACGCTCCGGGCTCGTACTCGATGCCGTCGGGCAGATACTGATGATGGTAGCGCGGCGCGCTCACGAGGTGCTCGATGTCCGGGTGGCCGATGTCGACGTAATCCAGGATGCCGAGGAGCACCATGCTGATGATGCGCGAGCCGCCCGGCGTGCCGAACACCAGTACCCCACGCTCATCCTCGACGAAGGTAGGCGTCATGCTCGACAGCGGGCGCTTGTAGGCGTCGACCTGGTTGGCGCGAGCCCCCACCAGGCGGTAGGCGTTGGGGACATCCGGCGCGATGGCGAAGTCGTCCATCTCGTCGTTGAGCAGCACGCCGGTATCGCCGGCTATCACGCCGGCCCCGAAGGGCAGGTTGATGGACACCGTCGCGGCGACCCGGTTGCCCTCTCGGTCCACCACCGAGAAGTGGGTCGTGTTGTCTCCCTCGCGCAGCGCTGCCAACTGCTCGCTGGGCGTTGCGCGCAAAGGATCAATGGTTGCCGCACGCCGGTCTGCGTAGGCGCGCGTGCCGAGCCAATCGGGCACCGGCACGAAGTCAGGATCCCCCAGATAGCGCGCGCGATCCTGGTAACCGCGGCGCAGTGCCTCCACGACCAGATGAATGCGTTCGACCGGGTCAAGCCGGCCCAGCGGAAAGCGCTCCAGGATTTGCAGGCTCTGCGCCAGGGTCAGCCCGCCGGCCGACGGCAGAGATGCACAGGTAATACGTGCGCCACGATACGTGAAGCGCTGCGGCGCACGCTCCACCACCTCGTAGTGCTGCAGGTCCTCCAACTCCCAGATACCCGCGCCGGCTTGCACCGCGGCCACCATGCGGCTCGCGATTTCGCCCTGGTAAAAGCCATCGCGCCCATGGGCCGCGATGGCGTGCAGCGTTTTCGCCAGCTCGGGCTGGCGCAGGATGAAGCCGGGAGTCGGAACAGCGCCGCGATCGAGGAAGATGCCGGCGGCCGGCAACTCGGCCCTGAGCTTCGCTTGCCTTAGGCCGGCGACAAAGGCGTAGCGCGCATCGGTGGCAAAGCCATCCTGCGCCAAGCGAATAGCGGGCGCGAGCGAGCTCGAAAGCGAGACACGGCCATAGCGCTGTGCGAGCCAGACAATGCCAGCGGGGACGCCCGGAATGGCAGCTGCCTTCATCCCATCGACCGAAGCCGAGTGGTCGGTCTTGCCGTCTGCTGCTGTATACAGGTCGGGCCGGGCTTTGCCAGGAGCGGTCTCGCGCGCGTCGACCATCACTTCGAAACCGTCGGAGGCGCGGTGCAGGAGAAAGAATCCGCCGCCGCCCAGGCCCGATGAAAAGGGCTCCACCACCGCGAGCGTCGAAGCGACGGCCACGGCAGCGTCGAAGGCGTTGCCGCCTTGCGCCATGACCTGCATGCCCGCCTCGGTGGCCAGCGGATGCGCAGAGGCGATCGCCTCCTGCGCCCCCTGCGCGGGGCCGTGCAGAACAAGAAGCAGAACAAGAGAAAGGGCCGCGCCAGGGCGATGGAGCCGCAAGTAGGCGCGAAGGGACCCGCGGAGCGCAGTCAGGGTCACTCGAGAAAGAAGTCCAGGCCGATGCAAATGGGCGCTAATGTAGCATGAGCGCTACAAGGACATGAACGCCTTGCCCTCTATGGCCTTCAGCGGTGAGACCCACCGGCTTGCCCTACGCTGTACGGGGCCCAGCCGCCGGGACCGAAGAGGGAAGCCGCGCGCCACCACGGCTCTGGGCGTAGACTAGAAGTGTTGTCGAATACTGCGCACAAGAGGGGAGAAGACCCGTCATGAACAAACTCTTTTTTGTTACCCTCAGTTATCTCTTGTTACGCGGTATGGCCTACGGGGCCGATCCGAGTTGCGAGGCGCAAGCAGGCGAGAAGAAGCTCGCCGGAGCGGCGAAGAACAGTTCGTGAAGAAATGCCAGAAGGATGCGGCTGCTGCAGAGGCGAAGGGCAACTATGTCGCAGTCGCCGGCCCATTCGATACCCAAACCCGATGACCTCACCCCTGCCAACATGAAGCAGATCCTTCTGGTATCCGCTCTGCTACTGGTAATCGCGCCGTCGCTCGCCGCAAGCGCGCCCGACAAGCCCATTCCGTCCCGCGTCGAGGTCAAGTACACGATGAGCATCGCCGGTATCCCGATCGGTGCGGGTCTCGCCGTATTCCAGCACGACGGCAAGACCTACTCCGTGGTCAGCGAGTCCAGGACCATCGGTATCGCCGCCATCTACCGGCTTCACATCCGAAGGGAGGCCAGGGGCAATGTCACGGCCAAGGGGCTGCGCCCCCTGAGCTTCGTCGAGACGCGCAACGGCCAGTTCACGCGCGCCGCCAGCTTCGACTGGGCCGGCGGCCAGGTGCAGCTGACCGACGGCGACAAGAAGCAGACGGTGCAGCTTCCGCCCAATACCTGGGACACGGTCAGCTTAGCCTTTACCTTCGCCTTCTCGCTCCCGGATGAAAAGGAGCTGCAGCTGTACATGACCGACGGGCGACGGGTCACCGAGTACAAGTATTCGGTCCTCGGCCGTGAGAAGCTCGCCACACCGTTAGGCGAGCTGGACACCGTGCACGTGAAGAAGATTCAGGAGAAAGGCGACAAACGCGCGCTCGATGCGTGGCTGGCGATCAGCCAGCATTTTCTCTTGGCGCGCGTCCGCGCAACCGAAAAGAATGGCACCGTCTTCGACGGGATGATCGAAAGCGTCAACCTCGCGCCGTGACCGAGATTCACCCGCGACCTTTCTTGACCAGACGCAGGCCTGCCGGCGCGAAAGAGAGTCGACGGCCGCGGCGATCTCGGTTGTTGGCCGCAGCCAGCCCATCCTGATACAGCGCCGCAGTGCCCTACATACACCGCCGCATGCCGCTCGCTCTGGAAGGCGGTGACCGCGACAGGCCGCTGCTCGTCGCCACCGCAGCTCAGCTCCAGTAGCTCAGCGATAAGGAACTCGATGTCCTCATGCGTGTGGTCGCGAAGCTCACGGAGGCTGCGCCGGAGGAAGAGACGGGGAACGTTGAAGACCCCCGACCTAGGAAAGGACATCAGGTGCGCTGAGCTTGTGTTTAGCAACCCAGACTTGATCTGACAGACAGTGTCAGAGCGTCCTTGACCTCGACCGGCTCAGATCGGGCCAATAGCAGTCGGACAGTTTAATCGCTCAGAAGCGGTCGTTCGACGGTGCGATCGATCGTCAGGAGGCGCCCGTAGCTCCAACGTGCCGGTCGGTGGCAAACGGCGAAGCTGGTTCGAAGACGAGGTTGCAAGAGACCGACACGCGCGGCCGCTGCCCACGGTAGGCGTGCACGTAGTGCAGCAGCCACCCCGGAAAAACCACCAGCCGCCCCGTGCGCGGCAGCACCGTGAAGGTCGTGCCGACGAACTCGAGCCCCGGCATCGGCCGGCCCCCGTGCCGCGGATCGACGAGCGCGAGCAACCCCGAGGCAGGATCCGCCCCTTCGTCTGCGTCCCTCGCGTCGGCGTAGTACACCGTCGCCCAATGCACTTCAGAATGATCATGCGGGATCGTATAGTCCCCGTTTCCCATCACCATTGCCCACGCGTGCACCCCGATACGCATGGACGGCAGCTCCTGCCCTTTCTCCTGCGCGAGACCCTGCACTGTCTCGCGCACGCGCGTCACGATGCACTGGAGGAGGTTGCGGAAACACGCCTCCGGGCGCCCCGCCAGATTCTGCGAGTGCCAACCGCCGACATTGCTACGATGCACGGAGGGTAGGGAGATGGATTCGGCGACGAGGCGCGCAGTGAGATCACGGTTGATCTCCTCCATGCTGGGCAGGTCATACATGGAAACGGGGGTGGCAAAGAGAGGGCGATGGGCATGCGGAAAGCTGAACGCCGACTCAGCGCTCTGTGGCTTTTTGCACTGGTCGGTCACGATCAGTCAATTTGCTTCGCACGAACGCCAACATAGTGCTCGCACTAGCTTACAACTCACTTACGAGTCGATCGTCAGGGATGAGTCCATCGAAAGGCAATTTCGCCTAGCATCGACCTCCACCGCCCGTGTGTCGAGCCAGACGGACTCCGAGTCGGTGTTGGACAGAGTCCTGCGCACGCTGGAAAGGGTCTGGCGCAGATTCAGCGCGCCGCTTTTAACATCTTTCTTACGCTCATATCACTCCGGAAGCCCGGCAGCACGAAGTGCAGCCATCTCGGCCTCGAGCCGGGCCGTGTCCTTGCGGAACTGGGTATCGACCCATGAGGTGACGGTGAACTTTGGTTCTGCGAGAAGAAGCTGCGTCGCCCAGGCTTTCGCTTTCTCGGGCTGCCCCAGCTGCTCGTAAATGATCACCAGGTCGGTGACGCCGCGGCCGGGACTGCGCTTGTGATATGTCTCATAGGCGGCAATAGCCTCGTCGTAGCGGCCGGCGAGACGATAAGCGTTTCCAAGCTGGCCCAGATAGTTCGGCGGGAAAATCGGGCTCAACTTCATTGCCCGCTCGATTTGCACGACCGCTTCTTGCACAAGGCCGGCGTTGTCGAACACGAAAGAAGCAAACACTGCATTATCGGCCGACCCCGGACCATATTCGATGGCCTTGCGGGCCGCGAAGACGGCTTCGTCGAAGCGCCGCTGAATCAGCAGCAGCAAGCTGGACGTCATATGCGCGTCGGAATTTTCGGGGTCGAGCGAAAGGGCCTTATCGACATAGGCGCCGCCCTTGCGCAGCGCAGTCTCGCGATCGTCCCAGAAGCCAAAGCGCGCGTTGGCATAATGCAGGAACCCGAGCATGGCATTCAGGCACGCCGAGCTCGGATCGAGCGCGTTTGCCTGTTGCCACAATTTGAGCGCCTGGGTTAAACCCTCGCGACTCAAGCCACGGCGAAGATGAGACAGCCCCTGCACCCAGTGATTCCAGGCTTCGATGTTGTTGGTCGTCGCATAGCGTAGCCGCGCCTGTTCGCCCTCGGTCAGCCTGACCTGCATCTCGGTCGCCAGAACCAGCGTGATTTCATCCTGAACGGCGAAGATGTCCTCAATCGCCCGGTCATAGCGTTCGGCCCAGACATGTGCGCCGGTTCCCGCATCGATCAGCTGGGCGGTAATCCGGATGCGGTTGGCGCTTTTGCGCACGCCGCCTTCCAACACATAGCGCACGCCGAGCTCGCGCGCCACCTGGCGTACGTCGACTGCGCGGCCCTTGTAGCTGAAGCTGGAGTTTCGGGCGATGACACTCAAGCCGGAGATTTTTGAAAGCGTCGTAATGATGTCTTCCACCAGACCATCGGCGAAATAGTCCTGCTCCGGGTCGTCGCTCAAGTTGGCGAACGGCAACACCGCGATGGAAGGTTAGGTGGCGAGCTGAATTTCGCTAATACAACACCAGGTCTCGATGACGGCCGGTTTTGTGTGTTTGCGAAAAGCTCACTTCATGGGAGCCTTACCGAGGTTCATATAGCGTAGGCGCTCGACTTCGATGAACTGAGCCAAGAACTGACCCTGCAACGCGTCTAGCACGGGGTAGTCCACGCTCTGGCCGTATAGCCCTGCCAACTCGGAACCGCTCAAGCCTGCGACCGGCTGCGTGCGGATGGTAAATGTGCCCCCCACGCCGATCACGTGTGTCAAGCGGGAGTGGTTGATCCGCTCGATGATCTGAGCATCGGGCACCCCATCCTTTGCCATCTGCTCGATGTCTGACACCGACATCTGCCCGGCGGACGGCACTTGCTGTGGATACGGCACCCAGCCCGGCGTGCCTTGCGGTTTGTCCGGGTGGTACTGACCCGGCGGGGTGGCCGGAACCTCCCCGTAGCCCGACTCTAGCATGTCCACGTCCACCGGCTGGGGATAGCAGAAGGAACAGCCGCCGACGCCCGCCCCCGTGACCCAGTAGCGGGTG
>JBGPOV010000010.1:0-62591 GCA_041488255.1 Gammaproteobacteria bacterium
AGCCGCCCATCGATACGCCGCCGCCGTGTTGCTCTACCAGCGCGGCTTGGATGCCGATAACTTGGTGGAGGAGTTTCATCAAGGCCTGATGCGCTGCTACGCGAAGCTGGATCGCAACGTCGAAGCGCTGGCGGTCTACGTGCGCCTGAAGCAGCTTCTTTCGCTCGCCCTCGGCGTGCAACCTTCGACCTCCACGCAGCAGTTGTACCGCTCGCTGGGCGAATCCCGAGGCGCGCCCCGCCGCGGCGTGTTGGACTGAGAGACCTTCGTCTCCGGATCCAGGTTCGCGGGAAAATGTTGGCTATAAGTTGTTTGCTCTCTCGTATCCTGCGGTCGTGCGAGCAAGTCGGGGTTGACAGAGCGTGCAGATCTACGTACTGCGGATCTATCGACAGGACGCCCGCAGGCTTGGAGGTGTTCTGGAGGATGCTCAGACGGGACGATCGGTGACGTTCCGGACTATCCGTGAGCTTGCAGACTTGCTGCGCACAACCTCGGTCCAAGTGGCTCGGAAGCGGCGCCGGCCGGTGCAAGCCGTTGGGGCTGCCAGCAAGCATTCTCGCAAAGGAGAGAGAGCAAAATGAACGTGACATTCGCGAACCCATCCCGCACAGCAGCATTCCCTGAGCGCTTTACCCGCCAGTCGCGTCATGGCGAGCGTTCGCTTTGGTGCAAAGCAGTCCCGCTCGCAATCGTCTGGACAATGGGCTTGTCGCTGGCCTCCCTGACTAGCGCTGCAGCTGCACAAACTGACGTAGAGGCCGACCCAGCCCACCACCGCCAACTGTTCGAGAACGACAAGGTTCGTGTCGTGCGCGTCACTTACGGTCCCCGCGAAAAGGCGGCCGCGATGTTCGACGCGAAAGAAGTCGTTATCGTCACCTTGACCGCTGGCGCACAGAGACTGTACTTCCCGGACGGGACGTTCGCAGATCCGCCGCCATTCCCTGCAGGAGCTGCCTTCTTTGCGCCAGCGGGTCGGATTCAGCCCGCGAACGCCAGAGACGAACGACTCGAGCTCATCGTGGTGGAGCCTAAGAGCTGTAAGTAGCGCCTACCTGGATGTGAAAGACCCGGCGCGGGAGCTTCGCCAGGTCCCGCGCGTGCGCCCATGGCAAATAGGGGAGAGCGGGCGGCTCTGCGGTGCGTGCATGCCAAATGACTAACGGGTTCGACTGACAAGGACGTGAGAAAGATCAGGGCCGCGATGGGATTTGCCACCAGGGGGTTCCCAGAACACCTCGAAGCCCGTCTCGACGCAGGCATCGGAACGAACGTGCAGTTGGCGGAGAGAGAGGGATTCGAACCCTCGGTACGGTTTTAGGCCGTACACACGCTTTCCAGGCGTGCACCTTCAACCACTCGGTCATCTCTCCGCTGTAAATCTTTCCGGCCGCGCCGAAGGGGCGCGAGGATAAACCAGAAACCAGTACCTGTCAAAAGCGCAGAAGGGTGGCCAGATTTTAGTTCCGGCCGCTTCGCTTAACTTGACCTCAGGTCAAGTTAGCCTTCACTGAAACCCTGCCGCGAGCAGACTCGGCTTGATGGTCGTAGCCACAACGCTTACCTCACCGCCGTCTTTAGTTGTTCAAGGATGGCGGGGTTTTCCAACGTCGAGACGTCTTGGTTGATGTCGTCGCCCTTGGCCAGCGAGCGCAGCAGACGGCGCATGATCTTCCCGGAGCGCGTCTTCGGCAGGTTGTCGCCGAAGCGGATGTCATCGGGCTTCGCGATCGGGCCGATCTCCTGGGCCACCCAGTCGCGCAGCTTGGTTGCGATCTCGTGCGCCGCTGAGCCTTCCGGGCGCGGTCCCTTGAGCACTACGAATGCGACGATGGCCTCGCCTTTGATCTCGTGCGGCTTGCCCACGACCGCCGCTTCCGCCACCAGCGTGTTAGCAACCAACGCCGACTCGACCTCCATCGTCCCGAGGCGGTGGCCGGACACGTTCAGCACGTCGTCGATGCGGCCCATGATCCAGAAGTAACCGTCGAGGTCGCGATTGGCGCCGTCCCCTGCAAGGTAGTACTTCCCCTTGAAGTCTTCAGGGTAATAGGTCTTCTTGAAGCGGTCGGGATCGCCCCAGATCGTGCGGATCATCGCCGGCCACGGGCGCGTGATGACCAGGATCCCGCCCTTGCCCTTCTCGACCGACTGGCCGGTCTCATCCACCACATCGGCGATGATCCCGGGCAGGGGAAACGTGCACGATCCCGGCTTGAGCGGTGTCACGCCCGGCAGCGGACTGATCATGTGACCGCCGGTCTCGGTCTGCCACCAGGTGTCGACGATCGGGCAGCGGCCGCCGCCGACCGTGTTGTAGTACCAGATCCAGGCTTCGGGGTTAATCGGCTCGCCCACCGTCCCCAACAGGCGCAGGCTGGACAGGTCGTATTTCTTTGGGAGATCAGCCCCCGCCTTGATCAGGGAGCGGATCGCAGTGGGTGCAGTGTAGAAAATGCTGACCTTGTGGTCCTGGATCATCTTCCAGAAGCGGCCAGCGTCCGGATACGTCGGCACGCCTTCGAACAGGATCTCGGTGGCGCCCGCTGCCAGAGTACCGTAGCAGCTGTAGCTGTGTCCGGTCACCCAGCCCACGTCCGCTGTACACCAGAAGACGTCGTTGCGCTTGAGGTCGAACACCCAATACATGGTGAGGATGGTCCACAACAAATAGCCGCCGGTAGAATGCTGTACGCCCTTGGGCTTGCCGGTCGAGCCCGAGGTATACAAGATGAACAACGGGTGCTCGGCGTTGACCCATACCGGCTCGCACGCGTCGGCTTGATTTCGGACCAGCTCATCCCACCACAGGTCGCGCGGCGCGTGCACGTGGATGTCGGTACCGGTTCGCTTGTAGATCACCACGTGTCTGACGGCGTCGCAGCCCCCCATCGCGAAGGCCTCGTCAACCGCCGGCTTGAGCGCGACCTCCTTGCCGGCGCGCATCCCGCCGTCCGCGGTGATGACCGCGACCGCGCCGGCGTCCACGATGCGCTCCTGCAGGCTCTTGGCCGAAAATCCGCCGAACACGACCGAATGCGTGGCGCCGATACGTGCGCAGGCCTGCATGGCGATGACCACCTCGATGCTCATCGGCATGTAGATGATCACCCGGTCGCCCAGTTTGATGCCGAGCGACTTGAGACCATTGGCGAACTGGCACACGCGGTGGTAGAGCTGCTTGTAGGTGATCTTGGTGATCGAGCCGTCATCGGCCTCGAACACGATGGCCACTTTGTTGGGCTGGCTCGCGAGGTGCCGGTCAAGGCAGTTGTAGGAGGCGTTGAGCTGCCCGGCGGGGAACCATTTGAAGAAGGGCGGGTTGGACTCGTCCAGCACGCGCTTGAAAGGCTTGTGCCAAAGCACGTGCTCCCGCGCGAGCCGGCCCCAGAAGCCCTCGAGGTCGCGCGCGGCCTCGTCGCACAGCGCCTGGTAGGCAATCATGCCCGACACGTTCGCTTGCTTGACGAAGTCGCTGGACGGGGCAAACACCCGGGTTTCGTTCAAGATGGACTCGATGGTGCTCATGTAGCGCTCCTCCTGGGAATTGGCCGCATTGTTCGCGGCTCGATCAGTCGGTTCAGTACGGATTATAGCGACAAGAGATCCTGACGCGGCTTGTCCTGGCCACGGTCGACCCGTCTCAAGCGGGGCCGGGTGAACGATCGAGCAACTTGCAGCCGAAGCCACGTCAACGGCACAAGACGAGGCCACCGCAAAGTCAGTGGTGCTAGAATTCACACTTCGATTGCGAGCAGCAGGCTCGCAATCAGCAGCCGAGAGGTTTTCAGCAACCCATGACCGTGGTCCGACAGCAGGACGTCATTGACAGCGTGGCCGGCGCCCTCCAGTTCATCTCTTACTACCACCCGCTCGACTACATCCAGGCCCTCGGCGAAGCGTATCGGCACGAACAGTCTGCCGCTGCGCGCGATGCCATTGCGCAGATCCTGACCAATTCGCGCATGTGCGCACAGGGGCGGCGCCCGATCTGCCAGGACACGGGCATCGTGGTGGTGTTCGTCAAAATCGGCATGGGCGTGCGCTGGGAGGGGGCTGCAATGAGCGTGGCGGACATGGTGAACGAGGGCGTGCGCCGCGCCTACGCTCACCCGGACAACGTACTGCGCGCTTCCATCGTGTCGGACCCAGCCGGCGTGCGCAAGAACACGCGCGACAACACGCCGGCGGTAATCCACATGGAGGTCGTGCTAGGCGACACGGTCGAGGTCACCGTGGCGGCCAAGGGCGGCGGTTCGGAGAACAAGTCCCACTTCACCATGCTCAACCCGTCGGACAGCATCGTCGATTGGGTGCTGGATACCGTTCCCGCCATGGGCGCCGGTTGGTGCCCCCCCGGCATGCTCGGCATCGGCATCGGCGGAAGCGCAGAAAAGGCCATGGTGCTGGCCAAAGAAGCGCTGATGGAGCCCATCAATATCCACGAGCTGATCCGGCGTGGACCTGCCAACCGGCTCGAGGAGCTGCGCCTGGAAATCTACGGCAAGGTCAATGCGCTGGGCATCGGCGCCCAAGGCCTGGGCGGGCTGACCACGGTGCTGGACGTGAAAATCCGAGACTTCCCCACGCATGCGGCGTCGCTTCCGGTGGCCATAATTCCCAACTGTGCCGCCACGCGGCACGCCCATTTCGTGCTCGACGGGAGCGGGCCGGCGCGGCTCCAGGCACCGCGGCTGGAGGATTGGCCGGACGTGCACTGGGCGCCCGCGCCCGACGCCCGGCGCGTGAACCTGGCGATGCTGACAAAACAGGACGTGTCCGATTGGAAGCCGGGTGAGACGCTGCTGTTGTCCGGGAAGCTGCTCACTGGCCGCGACGCGGCCCACAAGCGCATTGTCGAACTCCTCGCCAAGGGTCAAACGCTGCCCGAAGGCGTGGACTTCCGCAACCGCTTCATCTATTACGTAGGGCCGGTCGACCCGGTGCGCGGCGAAGTGGTGGGCCCGGCCGGCCCGACCACCGCCACCCGCATGGACAAGTTCACCGACACGATGCTGGAGCAGACCGGCCTGCTCGGCATGATAGGCAAAGGCGAGCGCGGCCCCGCCGCCGTCGAATCCATCAAGCGGCATGGCGCCGTTTACCTCATTGCGGTCGGCGGTGCCGCGTATCTGGTATCCAAGGCGATCAAGTCTTCCCGGGTGGTGGCCTTTGCCGATCTGGGTATGGAGGCGATCTATGAGTTCGAGGTGAAGGACATGCCGGTGACCGTCGCGGTCGACGCTGCGGGCAACTCCGTCCACAGCTCCGGCCCGGCCCAGTGGCGGGCCAAGATCGCAAACATCCCCGTGGCGCTCGCCTAACCGTCACGTCGGCGAAGTGAGGATACAGCGGTGAGCAGGATCAACGTTGTCCGCGGCGCCTCGTTGCTCTCACGCATCAACGGTCGCGAGTGGCTCCGGCCGCTGCGCTTAACGTGCAAGCACGTTAGCCTGCGCCGCAAGAAGCTACGCGTCTTGTCACGCATCACGCAGCACGAGCCCCGTTTTCCATGGCGGGCCTCCCCGCATTGCAGGGTAGCGAACCTGGTCAGGTCCGGAAGGAAGCAGCCACAGCTATTCTTTGCAAGTGCCGGGGGTAAGGCTCGCCTCCCGTTTTACCGCGGGCGCCCCGGTGCGCCTGTCGTTGATCCGCAGGCATGACGCCAGACCATCCTACAAGCTCAGGGCAAGCCCTTCCGGGACAGACCCTTCGACGCGGCTCAGGACAGGCCCTGGCTCGCAAATGGCGCCCGCGCACGTTCGAGGAGCTGGTGGGCCAGGAGCATGTGGTGCGCGCGCTGACCAATGCGCTGCGCCAGAACCGCCTGCACCACGCCTGGCTGTTGACCGGCACACGCGGCGTGGGCAAGACCACGCTCGCGCGGATCCTGGCGAAGGCGCTCAACTGCGAAACCGGAATCACCGCCACTCCTTGTGGCGTGTGCGGTGCCTGTACCGAGATCGACGGCGGACGCTTTGTCGATCTGCTGGAGCTGGACGCGGCCTCCAACACCCAGGTCGACAACATGCGCGAGCTGCTGGAGAGCGCGCTGTACGCGCCGGCCAGCGGCCGCTTCAAGGTGTACATCATCGACGAAGTGCACATGCTGTCCCGCTCGGCCTTCAGCGCGATGCTCAAGACGCTGGAGGAGCCTCCCGAGCACGTAAAGTTCATCCTGGCCACCACCGAAGCGCAGAAAGTCCCGGTGACGGTGCTGTCGCGCTGCCTGCAGTTCAACCTGAAGCAGATCCCCGCGCCCGAGATCCACAGCCGCTTGGCGCAGATCCTCGCAGCGGAAGGTGTGGCGTTCGAGCCACCAGCGCTGAATCTGATCGCCCGCGCGGCGCAAGGCAGCCTCCGCGATGCACTGAGCCTGCTCGATCAAGCCATCGCCCACGGAGCAGGGCGGGTAGACGAGAGCTCGGTGCGCGCCATGCTGGGGACGGTGGACCAGTCCTACCTGTTCTCGATCCTCGACGCGCTGGTCCGGCGAGACGGCGCGCGCATGCTCGCCATTGCAGATGAGATGCAGGCTCGCAGCTTCGACTTCGAGTTCGCGCTGCAGGACCTCGCCACACTGCTGCACCGGATCGCGCTGTCGCAGACCCTACCCGATGCGCTGGCGGCGGACGACGTCGACCGCGAGCCGGTGATCTCGCTGGCTGCGGCCCTGGCGCCTGAGGATGTCCAGCTCTATTACCAGATTGCGTTGCAAGGAAGGAGCGACCTCCCGCTGGCACCCGACGAGTACGCCGGGTTCACTATGCCGCTCCTGCGCATGCTTGCGTTCGCGCCGGAAGGGTCGGCGCCGTGGAGTCCTCCAATCGGCGAGTCGAACTCCGTGCCGGGCACAGGTTCCGGCCCGCGCGCCGGCTCTGCATCCAGACCGCCCGTGGAGCCTACCTCCGCCGCCGCGCGTGCGCCGAGCGACCGGTCGCAGAACGGCCAACAGCCGACCGACTGGCGCCAGCTCGTTGTCAGCCTCAAGCTCGGCGGCATGGCGTGCATGCTGGCCGAGCACAGCGAGCTGGTGGGTCGCGACGGCGAGCGGCTCGAGCTGATGGTCCCCGAGGCACACCGTCACCTGTTGGAGAAACCCTATAAGGACAAGCTGCAGGCGGCGTTGGAAGGGCATTACCAGCGCAAGCTGCGGCTGGAGTTCACGCTCGGGGCGAACAGCGGCAACACCCCAGCCGAGCAGCAGGACCGGGAGCGGCAGGCGCGTCAGCGGCGGGCCATCGAGGCGATCGAGGGGGACCCGTTCGTGCGCGAGCTCGTGGACAATTTCGATGCGCGCGTGCCCGATGATTCCATCCGGCCGGTCGAGTCGGGCGAAAGCCACCAGGCCAGGAGCTAACTAGAGCGTGCTGGACGGTCGATGGACCGAAGAAAGGAGCGTGGACCATGATGAAGGGTCAGTTGGCCGGGCTTATGAAGCAGGCCCAGCAGATGCAGGAGAACATGAAGCGGCTGCAGGAGGAACTCGCGAGCGTGGAGGTCGAGGGCCAGTCGGGCGCCGGCCTCGTGGCAGTAGTCATGACTTGCCGGCACGACGTCAAACGCGTGACGATCGACCCGAGCCTGCTGTCGGACGACAAGGAAATGCTGGAGGATCTGGTGGCGGCCGCCTTTAACGACGCGGTCCGCAAGGCCGAGGCGACCACGCAGGAGAGGATGAGCAGCATCACCTCCGGGCTGCCGCTCCCGCCCGGCATGAAGCTGCCGTTCTGAGTGAACACTCCTTCCAGCCTGCAGGAGCTTGTCGAGTCGTTGCGCTGCCTGCCCGGAGTTGGGCCGAAGTCGGCGCAGCGCATGGCTTTCCATCTCTTGCAGCGGGACCACCCCGGCGCTGCGCGGCTGGCCCGCGCGCTCACCCACGCGCTTGCCGTCGTCCGGCACTGCGAGAAATGCAACACCTTTACCGAGGAGCCGGTGTGCGAGCTGTGCCACTCACCGAGGCGGGATAACGCGTTGCTGTGCGTGGTGGAGACTCCAGCCGACCTGCTGATGATGGAGCAGGCCCACTGCTATCGCGGCCAGTACTTCGTGCTGATGGGCAGGTTGTCGCCCTTGGACGGCATCGGCCCGCACGAGATCCATCTCGATCGGCTCGTGCGGCGCGCCAACGACGGACTGGTCAGGGAAGTGATCCTGGCCACGAATTTCACCGTGGAAGGAGATGCCACTGCTCATTACATTGGTGATCTGCTGCGGTCGAAAGACATCAAAGTGAGCCGCATCGCACGCGGCTTGCCGGTCGGCGGAGAGCTGGAGCACGTGGACAGCGGCACGCTGGCCCAGGCGGTGATCGAGCGCCGGGAACTGTGATGTCCCGCGCCGTGGCCCCTGCGCCCCGCTGGTCTGCTCCGCCTCGGCGGATACAGCCACGCCGGGGCGCCGCCGAACTCCGCGACCAGGACGCGTCCCACTACCTGGAGCCCAGCCACGGGCCACAGAAGATCCACAAGGTTCTCGCCGCCGCCGGCCTGGGCTCGCGACGCGAGATGGAAGAGCTGATCCGCGCCGGTAAGGTCAAGGTGAACGGTGCGATGGCCCAGCTGGGGATGCGCGTGCAGCCGGGGGACGTGATCCGTGTCGGCAAGCGCCAGGTCACCGTACGCGACAGCGCCAGGCTGCCTCGCATCATCGTGTACCACAAGCCGGAAGGCGAGATCGTCAGCCACGATGACCCGCAGGGCCGGCCGAGCGTGTTCGAAAAGCTGCCCCCCATGCGCCGGGGCAAATGGCTCGCGGTCGGGCGCCTCGATTACAACACCTCCGGGCTGCTCATCTTCACGACCTCCGGGGAGCTGTGCAACCGCCTGATGCACCCGCGCTACGAGGTGGAGCGCGAGTACGCGGTGCGGGTCATCGGCAAGCTGCCCGAGGAGCGGTTCAGGCAGCTCAAGAAGGGCGTGCGGCTGGAGGACGGGATGGCGTGCTTCGACCTGATCGAGGAGCGCGGTGGCCGCGGGCTGAACAACTGGTACCGCGTGGTTCTGCGTGAAGGCCGCAACCGGATCGTGCGGCGGATGTTCGACGCCATCGGTTACCGGGTGAGCCGCCTGATGCGCGTGCGCTTCGGCAGCGTGTCGCTGCCCTTCGCATTGCGCCGTGGCACCTGGCGCGAGCTGGACGAAATGCAGACCGGAGCGGTGCTCGAATGGTCCGCCACGCTGGTGAATTCCGCCGAGCCGCACGGCTCGCCGACGCCGCGTACTACGGCTCAGCGCATCGCCCCGCAGCGCGAATCCTCACAGCGGCAATACTCGGCTCGTCTGCCCGCTGGCCGCGGGGGGAGGTTCAGCCGGGCAGGTGCGCGCGCTCGAACAGGAAAACCGAGCCGCCCCCGGCGAGCGCTTCGAGCCAAGTGAACTCGAGGCCGGGATAAGCGGCCTCCAGCATCGCGCGGCCCTCGCCGACCTCCGCCACGAGCACGCCGTTGCGCGTCAGATAACGCTTGGTCTGTTGCAGGATCCGGCGTACCACGCCCAGCCCGTCGCTACCGCCGGCCAGCGCCAGCGCCGGCTCGTGGCAGTACTCGGGAGGAAGCGCCCGCATGGCAGCTTCGGGCACATACGGCGGGTTGCTGACGATCACGTCGTAGCATTCATTGCCCAGTGCCTCGAACAGATCGGAGTCCACCGCACGCACGCGCTCGCTCAGCCCGTAGTCTTGCACGTTGCGCCGGGCGACTTCGAGGGCCGACGCGGAGATGTCACTGGCATCGACCCTGGCCCGCGGAAAAACATGCGCGAGCAGGATCGCGAGGCAGCCCGAGCCGGTGCACAAGTCCAGCGCGCGCTCGACCGAATCCGCGTCGGGGATCCACGCGCCCAGGCCCTGATCGAGCGCCTCGGCGATGTGCGACCGGGGCACGATGACGCGCTCGTCGACGTAGAACCGAAAATCGCCGAGCCAAGCCTCGTGGGTCAGGTAGGCCGCCGGCACCCGGTCACGCACGCGCCGCTCCAGAATGTCGAGCACACCGTTCACCTCCTGCGGCAGCAGGCGCGCATCGAGGAACGGTTCCAGCCTCTCCAGCGGCAGATGCAAGGTGTGCAGGATCAGATAGGCCGCCTCGTCGTAGGCATTGTCCGTGCCGTGACCATAGACCAGTCCGGTCTCGTCGAATCGGCTGACCGCGAAACGCAGCAGGTCGCGGACCGTCCGAAGACTGGCGCGAGCGTCAGCGAACATCCAGCAGTTCTTCGAGGGCGCGCTGGTAGATCTGGCTCAGAGCCTCCACATCGCCCAGCGCAATGCGCTCGTCGATCTGGTGAATGGAGCTGTTGAGCGGGCCGATCTCGACCACCTCGGGACAGATGTCCCGAATGAAACGGCCGTCGGAGGTGCCACCTGAGGTGGACAACTCCGGCTCGATACCCACTACCTCGCGAATGGCGACGTTCAATGCGTCCACCAGCCGTCCGCGCGGCGTAACGAACGGCATGCCGGACAGCGACCACTCCACCCGGCACTCGAGCCGATGCTGGTTCAGCACCGCCTCGAATCGCCGCTTCAGGTCCTCCACTGTACTGGCAGTGCCGAAGCGGAAATTGAACAACACCGTGAGCTCGCCCGGGATCACGTTGGTGGCGCCGGTGCCGGCAGTGATGTTCGAGATTTGCCAGGTTGTCGCGGGGAAGTGCTCGTTGCCCTCGTCCCAGCGCGTGGCGGCCAGCTCCGCCAGGGCCGGTGCCGCGAGGTGGATTGGGTTTCTTGCCAACTGCGGATAGGCGACGTGCCCTTGCAGCCCCTTCACCAGCAAGGTGCCGGACAGTGAGCCGCGGCGGCCATTCTTGATGACATCCCCCAGGCGCTGTGCGCTGGTAGGCTCGCCCACGATGCAGTAATCGAGTCGCTCCCCGCGTGCCTTGAGCGTCTCCACCACGCGCACCGTCCCGTCCACCGCCGCGCCTTCTTCGTCCGATGTGATCAGCAGCGCGATAGAGCCCGGATGCGCTGGGTGACTGGCGACGAATCGCTCCGTGGCGGTGATGAATGCGGCGAGTGAAGTCTTCATGTCCGCGGCCCCGCGCCCGTAGACAAAGCCGTCACGCTGCGTGGGCCTAAAGGGGTCGCTGTGCCACTGCTCGATTGGGCCGGGAGGCACCACGTCGGTGTGACCGGCGAGGCAGACTACCGGAGCGCCGGTTCCGCGCCTCGCCCACAGGTTGTCGACCTGCCCGAAGCGCAAGCGCTCGATCCGGAATCCAAGCGGGGCGAGCCGGGCGGCCAGGATTTCCTGACAGCCGTCGTCGTTAGGCGTGACCGAACGGCGCGCGATGAGCTGACGCGTCAGGTCTACGGTTGCGGACTCGCTGCTGTCAGTCTGCAGCGAAAGATTGGCGTTCACGGCTCGCGGGACGGTCGAGACGCCCGGCGCGATACCGGGCACAAGCCGCAATTATAGAGGACGGCCCGCTTCAGCGCGCCGCAAGTCTTGCTGCGCGGTTCTAGTTCCCGGCGTTGATGTCGATCTTGAAGTGGTCGAAGGAAGTGGCGTTGATGTCCGCGCCACGAGCGACCTTGCTGAGGTCGCCCTTCGCCAGCTGCGCCTTGTGCTCCGCGTTGTTCATGAGCCACGCCAGGTTGGTGGCGGAGTCGGAGTTGCGCAGGGCCTCATCCTTGGTGATCTTGCCTTCCGCGTAGAGCTTGAACAGGGCCTGCTCGAAGCTGACCGAGCCTGGCGACAGGCTTTTCTCGATCGCCTCCTTGATCTGGTCCATCTCGCTTTTCACGATCAGCTCGGCGATGTGCTTGCTGTTGAGCAAAACCTCGACGGCGGCCACCAGGCTGCCGTCGACCGCCTTCACGAGGCGCTGCGATATGACCGCCTTGAGGCACACGGCGAGATCGCCCAGCAGCGCCGGCCGCGCGTCGTAGGGAAAGAAGTTGATGATGCGGTTCAGCGCGTGGTAGCTGTTGTTGGCGTGCAGCGTGGACAGGCAAAGGTGGCCCGTCTGAGCATAAAGCAGCGCCTGCTGCAAGGTGTCTTTGTCGCGTACCTCGCCGATCATGAGAATATCAGGCGCCTCGCGCATGGCGTTGACCAGGGCGTTCTGATAGGACTTCGTGTCCAGCCCCACCTCGCGCTGGTTGATCACGCAGCGTTGGTGCCTGAATACGAACTCGATCGGGTCTTCGATCGTGAGCACGTGTCCGCCGCGGGTGGCGTTGCGGTGCTCGATCATGGCCGCCAGCGTGGTGGACTTGCCCGAGCCGGTCGCGCCCACCACCAGCACCAGCCCGCGCTTCTCGATGATCAAGTCCTTGAGCACCATCGGCAGCCGCAGCGCCTCGAGGCCGGGCGTCTGGGAGCGCAGGTAGCGGATCACGATGGCGACGTTGCCGCGCTGCCGGAACACGTTGACGCGAAAGCGCCCGATCTCCGGCACCGGGAAAGAGAGGTTCATCTCCCAGATCCGCTCGTACTCCTCCTGATCCTCCGTGGACATGAGCTCGTACGCGATCTTCTTGACAGTGGGGCCGTCCAGCACGTCGGAGTTCACCGGCATGATGGTGCCCAGGATTTTGATCGACATCGGCGCTCCGGCCGAGATGAACAGGTCTGAAGCCTGTTTTTCGGCCATGAGTTTCAGCACGGGTGTCAGGAACATAGCGGCCTCGCTTGGTTAGGTGTCCGATGCGTTGGCTCGGCCGCAGCGAAACAGCGGGAATTCGAGATCCAACCGGACCAGGCACAAGCAAGTTTCAGGCGCGCTAGGGAAGCTTAGTCCCCACGCAATAGCTCGTTGATGCTGGTTTTTGCGCGAGTCTTGGCGTCCACTTGTTTGACGATCACAGCGCAATACAGGCTGTGCGTGCCATCCTGCGACGGCAGGTTGCCCGACACCACCACCGAGCCGGGCGGGATGCGCCCGTAGGAGACCGCGCCCGTCTCGCGGTCGTAGATTTTGGTGCTCTGCCCGATGTACACGCCCATGGAGATCACCGAGCCCTCCCCGACGATGACGCCTTCGACGACTTCCGAGCGGGCACCGATGAAGCAGTTGTCCTCGATGATGGTGGGGTTGGCCTGGACCGGTTCCAGCACGCCGCCGATCCCGACTCCGCCGGACAGGTGCACGTTCTTGCCGATCTGGGCGCAAGAGCCCACCGTGGCCCAGGTGTCCACCATCGTGCCCTCGTCGACATAGGCGCCGATGTTGACATAGGAGGGCATCAGGACGACGTTGCGGGCGATGAATGCTCCGCGGCGCACCGCGGCCGGAGGCACGACGCGGAATCCGCCGGCCCTGAACTCCGCGGCCCCATATTGCGCGAACTTGGGCGCGACCTTGTCGTAGTAGTTGGTGTAACCGTCGCGCACCATGACGTTGTCGTCGAGACGAAAGGACAGCAGCACGGCTTTTTTCACCCATTGGTGGGTGGTCCAGGCCGCACCGACTTTCTCTGCCACGCGCAGTGTCCCCGCGTCGAGCTGGTCGATGACCTGCCGCACGGCATCGCGCAGCTTCGGCTCCGCTAAACCGGGAGAAATGCCGGCGCGGTTTTCGTATGCGGTTTCGATCAGCTGCTTCGGTTCGGTCATGGGTGCGCCTTGATGGCCGGTTTGGCTTCCTCTTGCAGGGTGGTGAGACAGGAGCGCATGCGTCGCGCCGCCTCCAAGCAATCAGCCAACGAAGGCACCAAGGCGACGCGCACGAAATCGCGCCCGGGGTTGACGCCGTGGGCCTCGCGTGCCAGGTAACTGCCGGGCAGGACGGTAACGTTGTATTGCGCGTAGAGCGCGCGCGCGAACTCGATATCCGGCACCGGCGTGCGCAACCACAGGTAGAACGTGGCCTCGGGCATCTGCAGTGGCGTGACCTCGCGCAGTATCGCCGTCACCTGAGCGAACTTCTCGCGATACAGACGCCGATTCTCGGTCACGTGCGCTTCGTCTTGCCACGCGGCAGAGCTCGCTGCTTGAACGGCCGGATTCATCGCTCCGCCGTGGTAGGTCCGATAAAGAAGGAACTTGGCGAGAATTGCGGCGTCCCCGGCCACGTATGCCGAGCGCATGCCAGGCACGTTGGAGCGCTTCGACAGGCTTCCGAAGGCTACCAGCCGTGGGTAGCCAGTCCGGCCCAGCTCCCGCGCCGCCTGCAGGCCTCCGAGCGGCGGCCGCGCCTCGTCGAAGTAGATCTCCGAATAGCACTCGTCCGAGGCGATGATGCAGCCGAAACGATCGGACAACTCGAACAGGCGGCGCCAATCTTCCAGCGTCATTACGCCGCCAGTGGGGTTGGCCGGCGAGCAAACGTAGATCAGCTGCGTGCGCGCCCACGCCGACTCGGGCAGCTGCTCGAAGTCCAGCTGCGAACCGCTGCGCGCCTCGAGGTTTAAGAACTCCGCCGTGACACCGGCCAGCAGCGCTGCGCCCTCATAAATCTGGTAAAACGGGTTGGGCATGACCACCAGCGCGCCCGGCCGGCTCGCATCCACCACCGCCTGAGCGAAAGCAAACAGGGCCTCCCGGCTGCCGTTGACGGGCAGCACTTGCGTGGCCGGATCCAGGCTCGCAAGCCGGTAGCGCCGTTCGAGCCACTGCGCGATAGACTTGCGCAGCGCATCGCTGCCGGCGGTTGGCGGATAGGAGGCCAGTCCATCCAGGTTCTCGGTCAGCGCGCGCTTGATGAACTCGGGGGTGGGATGCTTGGGTTCGCCAATCGAGAGGTTGATCGGGCGCAGGTCGGGGCGCGGGGTGAGGTCCTTGAATAACGCGCCGAGCTTCTGGAACGGGTAAGGCTGCAGCCGGGCGAGGTTCGGGTTCATGTTATGCGCGGATGCTGGAATGGGGCGTAAACTGCAGCAGGTCTACGACGGGCTGCGGCTGCCAGTTGGGCTGTCGGTGCTCGGCGACGACGGTGGTGAAGATCCCGCCGCGCACGTGGAACTTGGCGGTCAGCCGCATGAAGCGTGGCTGCGTCGCCGCCGCGAGGTCGCTCAGAATGCGATTCGTCACGGCCTCGTGAAACGCGCCTTCGTCGCGGAAGGACCAGACGTAGAGCTTGAGGCTCTTCAGCTCGACACAGGTTCGATCGGGGACATAATCCAGCAGCAGGGTGGCGAAGTCCGGTTGGCCGGTTTTGGGGCACAGGCAGGAGAACTCGGGGATCTCCATGTGGATGTGATAGTCCCGCTCGGGGTTGGGATTGGGGAACGTCTCTAGCTCCCGTGCGGGTCGCGCTGCCATTATCCACGCCGTATCGATTCGGTTAAAATACGCAGGCGCTTGGGTTGGGTCACCCAGGCGCTTGTTTTATTGAAGTTTCCTCGCATTATAACCCTTTACCTTACAGCGTAAATTGCGCCTTTCGCACATCAAGCTCGCCGGCTTCAAGTCCTTCGTCGATCCCGCTCACATTCCCGTTCCGGGGCAGCTCGTCGGCGTCGTTGGCCCGAACGGCTGCGGCAAGTCTAACGTCATCGACGCCGTACGCTGGGTGCTCGGCGAGTCCTCGGCCAAACACTTGCGTGGCGAAACCATGCAGGACGTGATCTTCAACGGCTCCGGCGACCGCAAGCCGGTCAACCGCGCCAGCGTAGAGCTGGTGTTCGACAACAGTCTGGGCAAGGCTGCCGGAGCCTGGGGTCAGTACGCCGAGATCTCGGTCAAGCGCGTGCTCGAGCGCGACGGCGAGTCGGCGTACTTCATCAACAACCTGCATGTCCGCCGCAAGGATGTCGCGGATATCTTCCTGGGAACGGGGCTGGGTGGGCGTGGCTACGCCATCATCGAGCAGGGGATGATTTCCCGCATCGTGGACGCTCGACCCGAAGAGCTGCGCACGTTCTTGGAAGAGGCGGCCGGCATCTCCAAGTACCGTGAGCGGCGGCGCGAGACCGAACTGCGCCTGGACGACACGCGCGAGAACCTGGTGCGCGTCGACGATATCCTGCAAGAGCTCGGCAAGCAGATCGAACACCTGGGCGCGCAGGCACAGGTGGCTACGCGCTACCGCGAGATAGAGGGCTCGCTCAGGCTGACGCAGCAACTGCTCTGGTTGCTGCGCAAGCAGGAGGCGGCCCACCAGCGGACACGGCTCACGCGGGAAATCGAACAGATCGGCCTCGAGCTTGAAGCGGAGACGGCCCGCCTGCGCGAGTTGGAGAGCAGCCTCGAGCATCTGCGCCAGCACCACTATTCGTCATCCGATGGCGTGCATGACGCGCAGGGGTCGCTGTATGAGGTCAACGCCGAGGTCGCGCGGCAGGAGCAGGCGCTGGCCCATCAGCGCGACAGCCGCCGCCGGGTGGAGAGCCAGATTTCGGGGTTCGTGCAGGAGCAAGAGGAAGCGGACCGGCAGGGCCAGGCATTGCGCGAGTCGCTTCGGGCGCAGCGCGCCGCGTTGGACGATGCGCGCCGGCAGCGGGAAGCGTGCGATGCACGGCATGAGGCCGAAGCGACCGCGCTGCCGGCCGCCGAAGCCGCATTCGTCCGCACCCGGGATGAGGTCGACCGGCTGCAACAAGACGCCGGGCTCTGCACCAATGCCATCGAAGTCGAAGCCACGCGCCAGGAGCATTCGGAAAAGCTCCTGGCACAGCTTGCTCAACGCCGTCAGCGACTGGAGCAGGAGCAGGCCGGACTGGAAGATGCCAAGCCCGAGGGGTTGGAGCAGCTCGCGCGCGAACTGGATGAGCTGGATCATCGGTATCAGGCACGGCGCAAGGCGCTCGACAGCGCCGAGGAGGAACTGCCCGCGCTGGAGCAGGCGCACAGGGCCGCGGCCGATCACGCCGATGCCGCCGCGCGCGAGCTGGGCGCACTCGACGCGCGCTGCACCGCGCTGGAGCTGCTGCAGAAGCAGGTGAGCCGCTCGGGGGAAATGCACGCCTGGCTGGACAACCAGCAGCTGGACCGCTCCAGTCGACTGTGGCAGGGCATCCGCGTCGCACCGGGGTGGGAGGACGCGCTCGAAGCCGTGCTGCGCGAGCGCCTCAGCGGCATCGCACTCGACAACCTTCAGCGCGCTGCCGACTGGCTCACCCAGCCCCCACCGGGGAAGATCTCCTTCTTCCAGAAGCGCGACGGGCAGGCGTCGGCCACCGAACTCGCCGGCCGTCGACCACTGCTAGGGTATATCACGTTCACCGATCCGAGCGCTGCCCTGGTGATGTCCGACTGGCTGGACCGGGTCTACGTCGTACAGGATGCCGCCCAGGGGTTCGCCGAGCGAGCTAGCCTGCCCGCCGGCGCAGTCCTGGTCTGCCCCGAGGGCCATGTCTTCACACGCAACAGTGTGAGCTTCCATGCGTCTGACTCCGAGGTGCACGGCATCTTGTCCCGACAGCGCGAGATCGAACAGCTGGGCGAGCGCCGCTTGGCTCTGGAGGCGGACGCGGAGGCGGCGCGCGCCAAGGCTGCGGTGGCGCAGTCTGAACTGGAGCAGACACGCGCTGAGGCGCTGCGGCTGCGCGAGGAGGCCGAACAGCTGCAGCAGCGGCGCCACGACCGTCAGCTCCATCACGTTCGGCTCTCTCAGCAGGCTGAGCGTAGCCGCCACCGCCAGGGCCAGATCGTGGAGGAGCTGGACGAGATCGCGGCCGACTCAGAGCGCGAGACCGCGCAGCAGCGCTTCGCCGACGGGCGGCTATTGGAACTCCAATCCCAGGCTACCGAGCTGCGCCAGCAGGTCGAGGCTGCACGGGACCGCCACCAGATGGCGACCGTCGCACTTGACGGCGCTCGCGAGGCCGTGCAAGCGGCTCAGCAGCGGTTCCAGGAAGCCACCTTTTCTGAGCGCGTTATTGAACAAAGAATTAATGACATAGAGCAGAATACTGAGAGATTACTTGAGCAGCAGGAACGGGCTCGCACGGCATCGGAGAGCCTGAGGCTGGAGCTGGCAGGGCTGGATGAGGCGCCATTGCAGGCCGAGCTCGACCGCGCGCTGGCGCTCCGGCTCCAGCGTGAACGTGCCTTGGTGCAGGCGCGCGGTGTGTTGGAAGAGGCCGAGCGGTCGCTCAAGGACGCCGAGCAGCAGCGGCTCAGCTGCGAGCAGCGGCTCAGCCCGCTGCGCGACCGTCTGGGCGAGTTGCGGCTCAAGGAGCAGGAGGCGCGGCTGGTGGAGGAGAACTTCGCCACCCAACTGGCCACCGCTGGAGTCGACGAGTCGGCGCTGTCTGCGAAGCTGGAGAAGGGGATGCGTCCCAACGCGCTGCAGGCGGAGATCAACCGGTTGGGTGAGGAGATAGCGGCGCTCGGTGCTGTAAACCTGGCCGCGCTGGAGGAGCTCGAGACCGCGCGCAGCCGCAATGCCTATCTGGACTCGCAATCGCAGGACCTGCGCGAGGCGGTCGCTACGCTACAGAGTGCGATCCGTCGTATCGACCGCGAAACCCGGGAGCGATTGCAGTCCACTTTCGATCACGTCAACGACAACCTGGCGCAGATGTTTCCGTCCCTGTTCGGAGGCGGCGAGGCGCGGCTGGTCATGACGGGAGAAGAGATCCTCGATGCGGAGCTGCAGATCGTCGCGCGTCCGCCGGGGAAAAAGAACAGCTCGATCCACCTGCTGTCGGGCGGCGAAAAGGCACTCACTGCCCTGGCGCTGGTGTTCTCGCTGTTCCAGCTCAACCCCGCGCCGTTCTGCCTGCTGGACGAAGTCGACGCACCGCTGGACGACACGAACACCGAGCGCTTCTGCAGCCTGGTCCGCAAGATGGCACAGCAGACGCAGTTCATGTTTATCAGCCACAACAAGATCACCATGGAAATGGCCGAGCAGCTGATCGGCGTCACCATGGCCGAGCTGGGCGTGTCTAAGGTGGTGGCGGTGGACATCGAGGAGGCCCTGCGGCTGACGGAGGAGGAGGCGGCCGCGTGAGCCGGGCAACATGAGCGATCTGCAGATCGCACTGACGGGCGTCGGCGCGTTGGTGATCGCTTGTGTGATCGTCTATAACCGGGTCCAGGAGAACCGGTTCCGCCGCCGCGTGGAGGCGAGCTTCGGAGACGGCCATGGCGATGTACTGCTCGATCCGCTGAACGGCCGCCTGAAGGATCGCATCGAACCCCAGCTCAAGTCCGAATCCGAAGATGCCGCTGAGGCGGTGAGCGCACGCGCCGGACGCGTCGAACCGGTCGGGGTACCGGCCGACGCGGCCCCGGAGACGGCGGGGGAGGAGTCGTCTCCGATCGACTATACGGTCCAGGTCAGCTGTGAGCACGTCCTGCAGCAACCGGCGCTACAACAGCTGCTCGAAGCGCTCGATGGACTAGGCCGACGCGCGCAGGTGATGGCCAGCGTCGCCGACGGCAGATGGGTGACGCTGGCCGAGGGTACCGCGGGCGCCAGCCGCATACGAGTCGCGCTCCAGCTCGCCGACCGGCGCGGGCATGTCACCGAGGACGACTTGGGCGCATTCGTGAGGCTGGTGATTCAGTGGGCGCAGGGCGTCTTGGGCAGCGTTGCGGCTCCCGAGCTGAAGCCGTACCTCGAGGCGGCCAGGGACCTGGACCGTTTTTGCGCGGACGTCGATGTGGTGGTGGGCCTGAACGTTGTGGCGCCGAGCGGCCAACCCTTCTCCGGCACCAAGCTGCGGAGCTGCGCCGAGGCCGCTGGCTTTCGGCTCGAAAACGGGACATTCCGCTTCGCGGACGTGAACGGCAACCGGCTGTTCACCATGGAGAGCCAGCAAGGCGAGCCCTTCGATCTCGATCGGCTCAGCAGCGCAGCGATGAACGGTGTCACGCTGTTGTTGGACGTCCCCAAGCTGGAGCAGGGCGTGAAGGTCTTCGACCAGATGATCGATACCGGAAGGCACCTCGCGAATGCATTGGGCGGTACGCTGGTGGACGACAACCGCACGCCGGTGACCGAAGCCGGGCTCGAGCAGATCCGCAGCCAACTGCGCGGGATCTACACCGCCATGGAAACCAGGGGCATCCACGCCGGCAGCCGCGTTGCGCTGCGCCTGTTCTCCTGAGCTCGGGCTGCGTGTGAATTCCGTGCGTGGTTGTCGCTACTCATGCGGTCAGGCGCGTGGGGGCTCGGTGCAACGAACGCGCGGACGCTCGCGCTGCGGTTCTGTATGAAACCGTCGCCAGGAGCCGCGGCCCGCGCGGCCGCGTTGCGCCGCGCCATCGAGCAGCACAACTATCTGTACTACGTCAAGGATCAGCCCTCGATCAGCGATACGGAGTTCGACCGTTTGTTCCGCGAGCTGCAGGAGCTTGAGCAGCGCCATCCTGAGCTGGTGACGCCCGACTCGCCCACCCAGCGGGTTGGCGCCAAGGCCGAAGGCGAGTTTGCGGCGGTCACCCATGCGGTGCCGATGCTGTCCCTGAACAACGCGTTCTCCGAGGACGAGGTGGCGGACTTCGACCGGCGAGTACGCGAGACCTTCGGGCTGAGCGACGTGGAATACGCAGCCGAGCCTAAGTTCGACGGGCTGGCCGTCAGCATCGCTTACGAAGACGGCTTGCTCACCGTCGGCGCCACGCGCGGCGACGGCTACACCGGCGAGGACGTGACCGCCAACCTGCGCACCATCCGCGTGATCCCGTTGCGTCTTGCCACCAGCGAGCCGCCGCGGCTGCTGGAAGTGCGGGGTGAGGTGGTCATGCTCAAGAAGCACTTCGACGCGCTGAACCGCCAGCAGCGCGAAAGAGGCGAGAAGGAGTTTGCCAACCCGCGCAACGCCGCGGCGGGCTCGCTGCGCCAGCTCGACCCGCGCAGCACCGCCGCACGCCCGCTCACATTCTTCACGTACGCGCTGGGCCGCTTCGAAGGAAAGGGACTGCCCGCCGACCGCCACAGCTACCAGATCGATTACCTGGCCCAGCTTCAACTCCCGGTCTCCCCGCACCGGAAGGTGGTGCATGCCCTCGACGGACTACTCGGCTACTACCGCGACATCGGTGCCAGACGCGCGAGCCTGCCCTACGAGATCGACGGCGTGGTATATAAGGTAAACGACCTCAAGCTGCAGGAGCGGCTTGGTTTCGTGTCGCGAGCGCCCCGTTTCGCTCTGGCCCACAAGTTTCCCGCGGAGGAGGCACAGACCGAGGTGGTGGCTATCGACGTCCAGGTCGGTCGTACCGGTGCGCTGACCCCCGTCGCCCGGCTAAAGCCGGTATTCGTAGGCGGGGTGACGGTTACCAACGCCACGCTGCACAACGAAGACGAAGTGCACCGAAAGGACGTGCGCGTCGGCGACACCGTGGTGGTGCGCCGGGCTGGGGACGTGATCCCGGAGGTGGCGCGGGTGTTGGTGGAGAAGCGCCCGGCTCATACCCGTGTCTTCAAGATGCCCGACAGGTGCCCGGTGTGCCATTCGCGCGTGACGCGACTGGAAGGTGAGGCGGCGGCACGCTGCACTGCTGGCCTCTACTGCCCGGCGCAGCGCAAGCAGGCCGTGCTGCATTTCGCCTCGCGCCGAGCCATGGACATCGAAGGCCTGGGAGAGAAGCTGGTCGACCAGCTGGTCGACAACGACATCGTCAAGACACCGGCGGATATTTATGAGCTCGACGTCGAGACCCTGGCTCGGCTCGAGCGCATGGCCGAGAAGTCGGGCGCCAATGTCGTGGAGGCCATCCACCGCAGCCGGAACACCACGCTCGCCCGCTTCATCTTCGCGCTGGGCATCCGCAACGTCGGTGAATCGACGGCGCGTGACCTCGCCCGCGCTTTCGGCGACATTCACGCGCTGATGGATGCGGACGAAGACCGCCTTCAGCAAGTACCCGACGTCGGGCCGGTCGTTGCGCAGAGCATCGCCGGCTTCTTCCGCGAGCCGCACAACCGGGAGGTCGTGGCGAAACTGTTGCATGCGGGTATCCGCTGGGAGGACACGCCTGTTTCGGCCGGCGCTGACCTGGCGGGAAAGACGTTTGTGCTCACCGGCACCCTGCCGGCCCTGACCCGTGAGCAGGCCAGAGCCCGCATCGAGGCCGCCGGCGGCAAGGTCGCGGCAAGCGTGTCGAAGAAGACCTCGTACCTAATCGCGGGCACCGACCCTGGCGGCAAATACGAAAGGGCGCAGGAGCTGGGTGTTCCTGTGCTGGACGAAGAAGGCTTGCTACACTTGCTGGCCGATTCCAACTGAGCTGTTTCGATCGATCGGGAGCGTGCATTGAGCCGTATCAAGATAGCGCTGTTTCCGGTGGCGGGACTGGGCACGCGGTTTCTTCCCGCCACCAAGGCCAGCCCCAAGGAGATGCTTCCGATCGTGGACAAGCCGCTGATCCAGTATGCGGTGGAGGAAGCGGTGGCCGCGGGCATGACGCATATGGTGTTCATCACCGGCCGCAACAAACGCGCCATCGAAGACCATTTCGACAAAGCCTTTGAGCTGGAGACCGAGCTGTCCGTGCGCGGCCGGGAAAATCTGCTAGCGCAGGTGCGCGACATCGTCCCGAAGCACGTGACCTGCACCTACGTGCGCCAGTCGGAGGCGTTGGGGTTGGGGCACGCGGTGCTGTGCGCCCGCGCCGTGCTGGGTAGCGATCCCTTCGCCGTGATCCTGGCCGACGATCTGATCGACGCCGAGGTCCCGGTGCTCAAGCAGATGGCCGACGTGTTCGAGAACGAGCAGCGTTCGGTAATCGCGGTGCAGCCCATCGCGATCCAAGACTCACGCAGCTACGGCATCATCCAGGGCGAGTCGGCCCGGGGACGCCTGCACCGCATGACGGGCATCGTGGAGAAGCCGCCTCCCGAGGCCGCGCCGTCCAATCTGGCGGTCGTCGGGCGCTACATCCTCACGCCCACCGTGCTGGATTTGCTGGAACGGGTGACCCCGGGCGCCAGCGGCGAGATCCAGCTCACCGACGCCATCGCTGCGCTGCTCAAGCTGGAAGGCGCCTTCGGCTACGAGTTCCTGGGCACGCGCTACGACTGCGGGTCCAAGCTCGGCTATCTCCAGGCCAACGTCATGTACGCGCTGAAGCACAGCGAAGTCGGCCAGCAGTTCTGTGCCTTCCTGTCCGCCCTGGCGGCCCAAGACAAGCACTGACCTCAAGCCATGCGAGACATCGCGCAGCTGTGGGAAGTGCTGCAACGAGCCGACTTGGTTTATGGCGAAGACCAGTTGGCGGCCGCCGTGCGTCGCGTGGCGCAGGAAATCACCGGTGTGCTGGCCGACCGTGTGCCGCTGGTGTTGAGCGTGATGGGGGGTGCCGTGGTCTTCACCGGCCAGCTGCTGCCGCTGCTGCGCTTTCCGCTCGAGTTCGACTACATCCACGTCACCCGTTACCGCGGCTCGATGCAAGGCGGGACGATCCAGTGGAAGGTGGAGCCGCGCCCGCTGCTCGGCGGGCGGGTGGTGCTGGTGGTCGATGACATTCTGGACGAGGGCCACACCATGGCCGCGATTCGCGACCGCATCATGCAGGAGGGCGCGGCGGCGTTCTATAGCGCCGTTCTCGCGGACAAGGACATCGGCCGTGACAAACCAATCCGCGCTGACTTCGTGGGGGTGACGGTCCCGGATCGCTATGTGTTCGGCTTCGGGATGGATGTCGAAGGCGCGTGGAGGAACCTGCCGGCGATCTATGCGGTGCAAGACTGAGGGGCGCTGAGCGTCGAGGACCGCGTGCAGACGGTGGTGGCGGCAATTCGTACCTCGCTACTCGTGACGGATAACTTGGAACCGCTATGCTCGCGATCATAGGTGGGACCGGCCTCACCCAGCTGTCCAGTTTGGCAGTGAGCCGCCGACAAGTCGTGCGCACGCCCTACGGCGAGCCCTCCGGCGCGTTGGTGTTCGGACAGGTCGCCGGGCGAGACGCAGTGTTCCTGGCCCGGCACGGTTACGGCCACACGATACCTCCGCACATGGTCAACTACCGCGCCAACATCTGGGCGCTGGATTCTCAGGGTGTCGAGGAGATCGTGTCGGTGGCTTCGGTCGGCGGCATACGCGGCGATCTTGGCCCTGGGGTGATCGCGGTCCCGGACCAGATCATCGACTACACTTGGGGCCGGCGCTCCACCTTCCACGAGGGTGAGGAGCGCGCCGTTGTGCATATCGACTTTACGCGTCCCTACTGCGACCGGCTGCGCAGCCGCGTCCTGCTGGCGGCTACGGCCGCGGGTCAGACCGTGGTCAACGGCGGGGTGTACGCGGCCACTCAGGGACCGCGGCTGGAAACCGCCGCCGAGATCGACCGCCTGGAACGCGATGGGGCCGACATGGTGGGGATGACCGGCATGCCGGAAGCTGCGCTGGCCCGCGAGATGGGGTTGTGTTACGCGGCCATCGCGGTAGTGGCCAACCACGCAGCCGGGCGCGGGCAGAGCCGTGAAGCCATCCGCATGGAAGACATCAACGCCACGCTGCAGACTGCGCTCACCCGGGTGCGCGGAGTCATCGAGAAACTGGTGGAAGCTCGTGGCGGTTAGACCAGTCCTGCGGATGGGTAATCCGCGACTGCTGGAACGGGCGCGGGAGGTGGAGCGCTTCGGCACGCGCGAGCTCGACGATCTGCTGCAGGATATGCACGACACAATGGAGGCGTTGAACGGTGCTGGCCTGGCTGCGCCGCAGATCGGGGTGCCTCTGCGTGTGGCGGTGTTCGGGGTGAAGCGCAATCCGCGCTACCCCGAAGCGGAAGAGGTGCCCTATACGGTGCTGATCAATCCGGTGATCACGCCGGTGGGCGACGAAGTGGAGGAGGGCTGGGAGGGGTGCCTGAGCGTGCCCGGCATGCGCGGGCTGGTGCCCCGCTGGCGCGCGCTGCGTTATCGAGGCTGCGACCAGCAAGGCCAGCCCATCGATCGCACGGTGAGCGGATTCCACGCCCGCGTCGTGCAGCACGAGTGCGATCACTTGGACGGCGTCCTCTACCCCATGCGCATCCGCGATATGCGCAACTTCGGCTTCCACGACGTCCTGTTTCCCGATCTGCCGCCGCTGGATGAGTGACAATCGCCGCCGCGAGCTGTAGAGGTTATCGCGAGCCTCCGGCCCGTGACGGTGCTTGAGCACGCCAAGTTGACGGCCCCGCGTCGAAGTAGCAAACTCGCTGCGAACCTGCAGTGGGAGCGCGGATGGAAGCGTTTGTCGTCACTTGGCGTGAGTTGCTGATCCTCGTCATTGCCATCCTGGCCATATACGTCGCCGAGCTCCTGCTGGTCCTGCGCTGGTCGGGTGCCTCGGGCCTGCGCTGGTGGAGGCGCAGGGCGCCGGCCAACCAGGAAAGCAGCGTGGTCGACCCGTTGCTGCGCGAGATCGCTGACCTGCGCAGGCAGGTCGCCCGGCTGCAGGGCGAGGTCGACAAGCTCCAGGCCGCGCCGGCCCCCTCCGTCTCGCCCTATAACCAGGCGATCCAGATGGCGCGCCAGGGCGCCAGCGCAGCCGAAGTGGCGAACGGCTGCGGCATCTCTCGCGGCGAAGCCGAGTTGATCGTCGCCCTTTACCGCAAGCTGCGCATCTGACCGCCGGGTATCCAGCCTCTGCAGGCCGGTCGACCGCCCACGAGCCAGGGGTGGAGATGCCCTTACCCGAGGGGTTTCATCCTGCCGCTCGGCTCTGGTTTTGTCGCATCGAGCGGATCGAGCGGCTGCCGACTCAGGTCTGAAGCTCGCGGATCAGGTCGCTCTCGAGGCGGATCACGGTTTTGGTCTCGCGCAGGGCGTCGCCTGTGATCACAAAGCTGTCCTCGGCGCGCTCACCCAGCGTATTGATCTTGGCCGTTCGCACGCTGATGCCGTAGTTCACCAACACCCGTGCCACGCTCGACAGCAGCCCGGGGCGGTCGCCCGCGGTGAACGACAGGTACCAGGCGCTGCCCTTCTCGTCCGGCCGCAATCCGACTTCCGGCGTGATCGGGAAGTTGCGCACCCGGCGGCTGATGCGGCCCTTGACCGGCGGCGGCAGCGGCCCGCTCTGGTCGAGCTGGACGCTCAGCTCTCGCTCGATATGAGCGATCACGTCGCGGTAGTGGCTGGTCGCCCGGGCCGGGTCCATCACCTGAAAGGTGTCCAAGGCATAGCCATGCAGCGTGGTGTAGATCTTGGCCTCCACGATGCTGAAGCCAGTGCGCTCGAAAAAGCTGCAGATACGCGCGAACAGATTTTCCCGGTCGGGCGCGTAGATCAACACCTGCACGCCCTCGCCGATCGGCGACAGCCGCGCTTTGACCACCGCTGTCTTGGTGTCGACCCGGCCGTTGAGCAACCGAGTGTGCCAAGCGACCTCGCGCGCGTCGTGGCGCAGGAAGTAGCTGGTGTCGAGCTGCGCCCACAGTTTCTCGTGCACCCCCTCGGGTAGGGCGTAGAGCCGCAGCTTTTCCAACGCCAGCTTCTGGCGGTTTTGCAGCCGGCTGCCCGCAGGGTTGGTGTCGCCCGACAGATAGCGCCGGGCCGACCAGAACAGGTCTTCCAGCAGCTTGCCTTTCCACGCGTTCCAAACCTTCGGGCTGGTGCCGCGAATGTCAGCCACCGTGAGCAGGTAAAGCCCACACAGGCGGCGATCGTTACCTACCAGGCGGGCAAAATCTGCGAGGACGGCGGGATCCGACAAGTCCTTCTTCTGCGCCACCGAGGACAGGGTCAGGTGGTGCTCGACCAACCAGACTACCAGCGCCGTGTCCTCGCTGCTCAAGCCATGGCTGGCGCAAAAGCGCCGCGCGTCACGCGTGCCGAGGATGGAGTGGTCCCCGCCGCGACCCTTGGCGATGTCGTGGAACATGCCGGCGAGGTAGAGGACCTCGGGCCGGCTGAACTCGCTCATCAGGCGGCTGCACAGGGGATACTCGTGGGACATCTCGGCGACCGCGAAGCGCCGCAGGTTGCGCACCACCATGAGGATATGCTCGTCCACGGTGTAGACGTGGAACAAGTCGTGCTGCATCTGGCCGACGATGCGACCGAAGGGCGGGAGATAGCGCCCGAGCACGTCGTAGCGGTTCATGCGCCGCAGGGCGTGGGTCAACCCGGTGCCGTGGCGGAACATGTCGATGAACAGGGCCCGATTGACCGGGTCGCGGCGGAAGGCGGCATCGATATGCTTGGCGCCGCGCCACAGGGCGCGCAGGGTGGCCGCACCGATGCCCTTGAGCTCCGGGTGATCCTGCAGGAGGCGGAACGTCTCCAGGATCGCCGAGGGGTGGCGTTCGTACAGCTCTGCGTCCACCGTCTCGAGCAACTCGTTGCGCGCCTGGAAGCGCTGGTTGATTCGAAGGGGTTTGCTCGTCTGCGGCGGAAAGATGCTCACGCGCAGGTTCTGGAGGATGATCTCGTTGAGCTGAGTGACCGCGCGCGCCGTGCGGTAGTAGATCTGCATGAGCTGTTCGCTGGCGCGCTTGGCCGGCGAATCGCGTAGCCCCATTTCGTTCGCCAGCGGGGTCTGCAGATCGAAGATGAGCCGGTCCTCGCGCCGGTTGGCTTGGTAGTGCAGGCGGATACGCAGGTCCTGGAGCGTGCGCTCATGACGCGCCAAGTGCCGCGCTTCCTCGTCGGTGATGATCCGATGGCGCGCAAGGTCCATCCAGCTGCCCCCCATGTCATTGGCGCTGGATATCCACAGAATGTTGGTGAGGTCGCGTAGCCCCCCCGGGCTCTCCTTCACGTTCGGCTCGAGGTTATAGGCGGTGTCGTTGAAGCGCCCGTGCCGCTGCTGCTGCTCCAACAGTTTGGCCTCGAAGAAGGGTTTCGGGTCGAGGGCCGACTTGAAGGTAGAGAAGAATCGACGCGCCAGCGGTCGATTGCCCGCGATGAAGCGCGCCTCTAGCAAGTTGGTCTGTACCGTGACGTCGTGCGCCGCTTCCTGGACACACTGGTCCACCGACCGCGCGCTGTGACCGATCTCCAGGCCGATGTCCCATAACCGGCCGACCAGCTCGGACGCTTTCTCCCGGACGTCGTCGTCGATCTCGTCCGGCAGCAAGACCAGAACGTCGACGTCGGAGTAGGGGAAGAGCCGCCAGCGCCCGAAGCCGCCGACCGCTAGCAAGCCAAGCTGCGGCGGCATGCGCGACTCGCTCCACACGGACCTCAACACCCCGTCCACCAGCGCCGTGTGCTGCTTGAGCAGCTGGCTGGGGGCCGGATTGGCCAGGTAACGCGCCCGGAGATCAGCGCGGCCCTGGGTCAGAGCGCGGCGGTACTGGCCAACGCTGTTATACGCGGCACCGTGCGAGGGTAGGGCAGGGCCCGGCGAGGACATCGTCACGCCGCCAGTCGAGCCGGCTGCGGAGATCCGTTCGAAAGCGTCAGGACTTCGAAGCCGGCTTCGCTCACCAACACGGTGTGCTCCCACTGGGCCGATAGGCTATGGTCTTTGGTGACTACGGTCCAGCCATCGGCCAACTGCCGGATGCCGGCCTTGCCCGCGTTGATCATCGGTTCGATGGTGAAGACCATGCCCGGCTGCAGCTTGAGGCCGGTCTGAGGCCGCCCGTAATGCAGCACCTGGGGCTCCTCGTGGAATCTACGGCCGATCCCGTGTCCGCAGAACTCGCGCACCACGCTGAAGCCGTGGCGTTCGGCGTGAGTTTGGATGGCATGGCCGATGTCGCCCAGATAAGCGCCCGGCCTAACGGCCTGAATCCCCAGCCACATGCACTCATAGGTCACATCGCACAGACGGCGCGCCTGGATCGAAGGCTCACCCACGCTGAACATGCGGCTGGTGTCGCCGTGGTAGGCATCCTTGATGACGGTGATGTCGATATTGACGATGTCCCCGGCCTTGAGCCGCTTGGGCCCGGGCACGCCATGGCACACGACGTGATTGACCGAGGTGCAAATGGACTTGGGATAGGGAACGTAACCGGGTGGCGCGTAATTCAGGGGGGCCGGCGTCGTCTTCTGGACGCTCAGCATGTACTCGTGGCACAGCGCGTCGAGCTCCTCGGTGGTGACGCCCCCTCTGACGTGAGGCGTGATGTAGTCCAGCACCTCGCTGGCCAGGCGGCCGGCGACGCGCATTCTCTCCACTTCCTCGGGTGTCTTGAGATGGACCGACATGGGAATCATGGTTCGCGGCTGCCAGATTAGTGCAGCACCGTAGCGTCTGCAATCGGCGGCTTCGCCGTTCGCCTAAATTGCGGCGCAAGGCGCGGATTACCAGCGGCTGTCTTCCAGGGAGGCGGGAATCGGTGGTTGGCTCCCCGACCTGGGCTCGAACCAGGGACCTGCGGATTAACAGTCCGTCGCTCTACCAACTGAGCTATCGGGGAACTCGCGAAGGCGCGTATCATACCGTCCGCCTCCAGCCCGGTCAACGCGAGAAAATCACGCTAGGACCGATGCTTACGTGCAAGGTGAAAACTTGCCGGGACGCGGTGGCCGCATGCTCGGCAGCGGGCCAGCGATGGCGCCGGTCGACCGCCACACGGCCGTCAGCGGATCACTTCCGCGATGGCGTCCGCGACGCTGTCGATATTGTGCGAATTGAGCGCGGCGACGCAGATCCGGCCGGTGTCGATCGCGTGGATCGAGAACTCTTCCCGTAGCCGCATGACCGCCTCCCTGGACAGGCCGGAGTAGGAGAACATGCCGCGCTGCCGCGTCACGAATCCAAAGTCAAAGCCGGGCACGCGCGCCTGCACCTTTTCCACCAGTTGGTGGCGCATGGCCCGGATCCGGGTCCGCATCTGCTCCAGCTCCCGCTCCCAGACACGCCTCAGCTCGGCGCTGGTGAGCACGGTGGCCACGATCTTGCCGCCGTGCGTGGGCGGATTGGAGTAGTTGGTGCGCACCACGCGCTTCAATTGGCTCAACACGCGCGCCGCCTCTTCGCGGCCGTGGCCGACCACGCTCAGGGCGCCGATACGCTCCCCGTATAGCGAGAAAGATTTGGAGAACGAGTTGGATACGAACAGCGGCATACCGGCTTCGACGAAGCGCCGCACAACGGTGGCGTCGGCATCGAGCCCGTCGCCGAAGCCCTGGTAGGCCATGTCCAGGAACGGCACGAGATCTCGAGCGCCCGCGGTCTCGATGACGCGAGTCCACTGGTCGGAGGTGAGGTCCACGCCCGTAGGGTTGTGGCAGCAGGCGTGCAGCACCACGATGCTGCGCGCGGGCAGGCCCTTCAGCGCGCGCATCATGCCCTCGAAATCGATGCCGTGCGTGCCCGCGTCGTAGTACGGGTAGGCTTTGACTGCGAAGCCCGCCGTCTCGAAGAGCGCTCTGTGATTCTCCCAGCTTGGCTCGCTGATCCAGACTTCGGCGCCCGGGTCAACGCGGCGCAGGAAGTCGGCCCCGACCTTGAGGGCGCCGGTTCCGCCGAGCGCCTGCACGGTGACTGCGCGCTTCTCCTTGATCGCGGGGCTGTCCGGCCCGAAAACCAGCGCCTGCACTGCGCGGTCGTACTCCGGCAATCCGTCGATCGGCAGATAACCCCGGGGGGGCGAGTCCTCCAACAGCTCTCGCTCGGCGCGGCGGACGCACTCGAGCAGGGGAATCTTGCCGTTGTCGTCGTAGTACACTCCCACCCCCAGGTTGACCTTGCTGGGATTGGGGTCGGCGTTGAAGGCTTCGCTGACGCCAAGGATGGGGTCGCGCGGCGCCATCTGGACATCGGCCAGGATCGATACGGTCATGAGTCCTCGGTCTGCGTTTGTTGGGTAACCAGTCGGGCACCGTGCGTTAAGGCCGGCTCGCAGCGCCTCCTGTTGGACGCACGGACTGCATTTTACGCGCAAGGGTAGACGGGGGTCCGCGTCCTCGTGCCCTGCAAGGGCTCGGGCGGCACCGCTGGTCCGGACCGGTCCCATATGGGACAATTGGGGGGTCGGAGCGCGCACCGATCGCTGCGCGGAACTGAAACCGACTCTACCTCAGTGTCCATCGCTGTGCCCGAGTCTCAGACCCTGGTTTTCCCCGACAGCCCGTTCCGCCTGTATCAGCCCTTTCCACCGGCCGGCGACCAGCCGGAGGCGATCGAGAAACTCGTCGAGGGCTTGAACGACGGCCTGATGTATCAAACGCTGCTCGGTGTGACGGGCTCGGGCAAGACCTACACCATGGCCAACGCGATCGCGCGGGTGGGCCGGCCGGCCATCATCATGGCGCCCAACAAGACGTTGGCCGCGCAGCTGTACTCCGAGATGCGCGAGTTCTTCCCCGACAACGCGGTCGAGTACTTCGTCTCTTACTACGATTATTACCAGCCGGAGGCCTACGTCCCCTCGCGCGACCTGTACATCGAGAAGGACTCCAGCATCAACGAGCACATCGAGCAGATGCGCCTGTCGGCCACCAAGAGCCTGCTGGAACGCAACGACAGCGTGATCGTGGCCACCGTGTCCTGCATCTACGGCATCGGTGATCCGGTCGACTACCACAGCATGATCTTGCACCTGCGCAACCACGAGAAGGCGAGCCAGCGCGAGATCATCCGGCGCCTGGCGCAGATGCAATACGAGCGCAACGAGCTCGAGTTCCGGCGCGGCACCTTCCGGGTGCGCGGCGACGTGCTCGACGTCTTCCCGGCGGAGAACTCGGAAGTGGCGCTGCGCGTGCACCTGTTCGACGACGACGTGGAGCAACTCACTCTGTTCGACCCGCTCACCGGCCAGGTCCTGCAGCGGGTCCCGCGCTACACGGTCTATCCCTCCAGCCACTACGTCACGCCCAGGGACACCACTTTGCGCGCCGTCGAAGCGATCAAAGCCGAGCTGCGCGAACGCATCGAGTTCTTCCAGAAGGAGGGCAAGCTGCTGGAGGCCCAGCGCATCGAGCAGCGCACACGCTTTGATCTGGAGATGCTGGCCGAGCTGGGCTTCTGCAAGGGCATCGAGAACTATTCGCGCCACCTGTCGGGCCGCAAGCAGGGGGAGCCGCCGCCTACGCTGATCGATTATCTGCCGCATAACGCGCTCATGATCGTCGACGAGAGCCACGTCACGATCCCGCAGGTCGGCGGCATGTACCGGGGCGACCGCGCGCGCAAGGAGAACCTGGTCGAGTACGGCTTCCGGCTACCGAGCGCCCTGGACAACCGGCCGCTCACCTTCGAGGAGTTCGAGCGCATGATGCCGCAGACTATCTTCGTCTCGGCCACGCCGGCTGAGTATGAGCGCACGCACCAGGGGCAGGTGGTGGAGCAGGTGGTGAGGCCGACCGGCCTGGTCGATCCGGACGTCATCGTCCGTCCAGCCAGCACCCAGGTCGATGACCTCCTGTCAGAGATCAACGCCCGAGCGGCGAGCGGCGAGCGCGTGCTGGTCACCACGCTCACCAAGCGCATGGCGGAGGACCTGACCGATTACCTCTCCGAGCACGGCGTCAAGGTACGCTACCTGCACTCGGATATCGAAACCGTCGAGCGCGTGGAGATCATTCGCGACCTGCGGCTGGGTGTGTTCGACGTCTTGGTTGGGATCAACTTGCTGCGCGAGGGGTTGGATATTCCCGAGGTGTCGCTGGTGGCGATCCTGGACGCGGACAAGGAGGGCTTCCTGCGCTCCGAGCGCTCGTTGATTCAGACCATCGGCCGCGCGGCGCGGCATATCAACGGCACCGCGATCATGTACGCCGATCACGTGACCGGCTCCATGCAACGCGCAATCGGAGAGACCGACCGGCGGCGCGCCAAACAAGTAGCGTTCAACGCGGGACGCGGCATCACGCCCAAGGGGGTGAGCAAGCGCATCAAGGACATCATCGAGGGCGTGTACGACCCGCAGGCCACCCACCAGCTGCTCAAGGCAGCGCAGAGCGAAGCGGCGTACGAATCCATGGACGAGACCGAACTGGCCCGGGAGATCAGGCGGGTGGAGCGAGACATGCTCGAGCATGCGCGCAACCTGGAGTTCGAGCAGGCGGCACAGGCGCGTGACCGGCTCCGGGAGTTCAAGGACCGCCTGTTCGGCGTGAGCAAGCGCGACGCCGCAGGTGCTGACGAGGCCAGTGCGCGCCCTGTGCCCGGGAAGGTGGCTAAGCGCGCTGCGGGGCGGCGACAGCGCTCATGGTAAGCCGCATCGGCGTGCTGTTTGTCTGTATGGGCAACATCACGGAACTCTAATCCGCTAAATGCATTACTTAGCCCCAGGTGCGCAACTGGATACACTTGAGCGCGACGGGTGGTAGGGCGAAACGGAAAAACCCCGCCGAAGCGGGATCAGACCGCGCAAGTCGTGGCGAGCTTCTTGTTTGTTAGGTCAAGATCCCCGTCGGACTCGATCACGAGCCGGCCGTCAGGAACTCAGCGAGGCGGCGGGGCGTCTAGTTAATGGGGCCGTGTAGGGTCGTCAGCACGATGTCGGGGATGGGAGATCGGGGGACACTCCTTGCGAAGTTGATCGTTGAGGCCAAGGAGCGGCTTGGCTATCGGCAGTTCGGCGAGTGGCTGCGCGCGCGCGGAATATCTCCGAGGACCGCTCGGCGGTTGGCACAGGAATATCGGGACCCGTCAAGCGGGGATAGGCGCAGAGCCGAAAACCGCGGGAGGATGGCCAAGACAAGGCGTAAAGCGGCCACACACCAAACGGCCACACACAAAGCGGCCACACAAAAGTGGGTGCTCTATGGTCGCAAAGTGCGAGCCCATATCGGTACAGCCGAGCGCCAAGCACTGAAGTACAAGAAAGCCCCCGCGCTCAAAGCCAGGCGCCACGCTGAACAAGTGAGGCAGCACGCCCGGGCCGCCGCAGCGCTACTTATCGAGGCGAAAGCCGCGCTTCAGCCTGGCGACTGGGAGCAGTGGCTGGCCGAGAACAGCATCCCCGAAAGGGCTGCACAACGACTCATCGAGAAGTACGGACGCTAGCCGCGGGGTTGCAAACGGGTTACAAGTTGCCCTGCCACGCACGCGCCTCGTGGGACCTGAGCTCCTCGAGCGGCCAGGCTCCAGAAAGTCCCGCGGAAGTCCGGCGATAAGTAGCACTGCTGTCGTAGTCCAAGGCGAGCCAGCGCCGCCCCTCAACGGGCGCTTACACCCGTCGGCCACTCGTCGCCGCGTTAGGCCCGTTCCGCGCTGGCACAAAAAAACGCCCGCGTGGGATGCGGGCAAAAAGGGGCTACGGGCGCCAGTAAGCGCCACCTCGAAGCTCACCAGACGAGCCACCCTTCAAAACGCCCGCAATCGGCCATGCGCCCGCCTGCGCGGTCGACATCTGATCATCGGATCGATCCCCGGGTGACCGCTTGGCGTGAGCGCCTAAGAAAGGAGCTTTGCGCGGTCCCTGGGGGGTTCTTGGAGTGGCCGTGAAGTGGCCTCCCCCAAGGTGACCGGGTGGATACTTTACTGAGCTACTTGCAGGGCCCAGCATGTGATGTTTAGCAACAACCTGAGGGACCGGGGTATAAGGGGCGCCAGGTTGTTCAGATTGGGCGCGATGAAATGCTCTACGCGAACACCCAAGTCATGCGGTGGACGACGGCGCTTGGGACGGGCTCGCAGCTTCGCCTGCGGGCTACACGCTTCTGACCGCAGCGCTCTCCCCAATCGCGCAGGTCAAGCCAAACACGCGGGCTACCGTAGGTATTGTCGCTATCGTGGAAGCTTCTGCGCACCAATGCCAGCAACCGCTCATCTTCCCGAGCACGCCGGCACGGCGAACGATCCAGCCACTCATAGAAGCCGCTGGAGGAGACTCTCACTGAATGCAGCGCAGAGCGAAGCGGTGTACGAATCCATGGACGAGACCGAACTGGCCCGGCAGATCAGGCGGGTGGAGCGAGACATGCTCGAGCATGCGCGCAACCTGGAGTTCGAGCAGGCGGCACAGGCGCGTGACCGGCTCCGGGAGTTCAAGGACCGCCTGTTCGGCGTGAGCAAGCGCGACGCCGCGGGTGCTGACGAGGCCAATGCGCGCCCTGTGCCCGGGAAGGTGGCTAAGCGCGCTGCGGGGCGGCGACAGCGCTCATGGTGAGCCGCGTCGGCGTTCTCTTTGTCTGCATGGGCAAAGGTCAGTTGTTGAAGCCGTTTTCACATTCGTCTGGGAAGACGGTCGCTCCCGACCGCAGCAAAGGCGTTGCACATGGCCAGCCCGCTGTGCGCCCATTGACTGGTGGCAGCCGCCGCCTGCAAGGAACATCCAGTCCAGGTAGCCGGGTGATCGAACGCCAAGCGAGCGCCGCCGTTCGGCACTGGTCGACAGCTTAGCGCAGCAACATCACGCCGGCCGGCGCCGCCGCGTTGCCCGCGCCTCCTTGACCTGCACCGGCGCCGCCACCGCGGTCGTCCCGACCGTGGCCGTTTCGGCACGCGCCGGCCCAGCGACCGCGTTGCAATCGATAGGCGAGACCGCGACGCAGCGGCGGCACAGGTTGAGCCGCAGCCCGTCGCTGCTGAAGAGCACGCCCAGCGGCGCATAGTGGTGTACGACCCCTTGAGGCGTCAGCAGCGCCGGCTGCACGCCGTCGAGTGGCCACTGGACGCCGCCCGTGGCCACTCGCGCCGGGATCAGCCAGTAGTCGCCGCTGCGGTACTGGCCGCCGCCAGCGAAGCTGACCTGCACGCCGTCCTCGAGGTCGATCCACGTCACTTGCGTGGAGCTCGATTCGGTGATCGGCACGGCGCCGTCCCGCAGCCCGATCACGTCGTTCGTGCGCTGGTCCCAGCGCCGGACCTTGGGGTTGGACAGGCTCGCCGACCAGGTCATCGGCGCGCTGACGGGGATGCTGGCCGCGTCGATCGTGAGCTGGTCGCCGTCGACCACCGACAGCCGCACCAGCTGCCCCGGCAGGCCGGCCAACTCCAGCGCGTCGTGCGAGAGCTCGACCCAGTCCTCGGCCGAAAAGCCGCGACCGCTCTTGACGATGATCGAGTTGGCGTCGCTGCCCATGCCCAGCCAGCGCGTCGCGACACTGCCGTTGTCGCGGGACCACTTGAACGTCGCCGTGCCGGCGTCGCCGCCCGTGTGCACCTCGACTCGGTAGAGGTGGTTCTCGGCGCCACGGTAGCTCGCGGTCGGCGAGATCACGCAGGGATCGGTGAACGCCGGGCCTGGATCGACGCGTGCGGCCATGCGCCCGCCGCCCAGCGTCTGGAGCGCCGGCAGCGGTGCGCCGCAGGCGTCGCTGCCGTTGAAGTCGCCCCAATCAGGGTTCCATGGCAGCGCCTTGACCTGCCAGACAGCCTTGCCGCGCGAACAGGTGTCCGGGCCGCCAAGGGCCGGCTCGCGGATGCTGTCGTCCTCGATCCAGGTGACGTGGCGCTCCCAGACGTCGAGATAAATCCAGAAGCGCTGGCTGTCCACCGGGTTGCGGAGCCAGGCAAGCAGCGCGTCGCCGCCAGCGCCGCTGGGGTCGGGCGCCGCCGGCGTGTAGTCGGGCTGCTGGGCGTAGTTGGCCCAGGCCTCGTTCTCGCAGAGGATGCCGTAGACGTAGTAGTGGCCGGGGCCGATCCACAGCACCGGCGCGTTGCCGCTCTGGTCGAGGCCGAGCGCGAAGCCGCCGTCGGCCGGCCCGCCGAAGGGGCCGAAGAGGTCGCGCGTCAGTGTGCGCAGGTGGTGGAGCAGGATCGCCGTCGATTCGTTGGCATCGGAGTCGAGCGCCACGCGCCCCTGTTGCTGCAGCACGCGGCTGTAGTGCTTGCTGCTGTCGAAGCCGAAGCGGGTGAAGTCGCCTTTCATGGGGTGCCTCTTTCGGGTGTCAATTCGCGAAGAACAGGCCGACATGCATACCGGCCGGCGTGGATTGGGCGAGCCGCGCGCGCAGGTTGGCGGCGCGCTGCGGCTGGTACAAGTCGTGGTACACGCCCATCTCCGATTCGTCGTCTGCGCCGCGCACGATCTCGACCGCGCAGCCGGCGGCCAGCTGTGCGTACGCGGGCGTGCCGTAGCGCTCGGCGGTGAACTGCGGCCGCACGCGCAGGCGCTCACTGGCGATCGCGGCGTTGCTCAGCGCCGGGTCGCCGAGCCGGCGCTTGACCTCGGCAACCACGCCGTCGGGCTGGCAGTGATAGCGCCGCGGCGTGCGGCAGCCGCTGGGGACGTAGCAGAAGCGCATGCAGCCTATTTGCCGCCGCGCGACGTTGACGCAGGCGGTGAACAGGCTGTTCTCCGCGAGCTGGATGGCATGGGCGTCGACGATGCCGAAGACGGTGGCGTTGCGGATCGTGAGCACCGCATGAGCGATGCCGTCGCCCGGCGAACCGAGGGCCTGGCGGTCGGCTGCGGTGGCGTCCACGATGCTGTTGGTGATCGTCATCGGGATCGGGTCGAGCCGCACCTCGTCCTCGGCGATGCGGATCGCGCCCACGATGCTGTGCTCGATGAGCACCGAAGCGCGCACGCCGTTGAGCTCCAGGCTCGGCTCGGCCGGGCGGCGCGGCGCGCAGTCGCAGTCGATCGACCAGCCGGGCACGAGCGTGCAGTGGCGGATCGCGACCCACGACGCGCAGACGCCGGGCCGCGGCGCGCCGTCGCTTCGGCCTTGCACGCGCAGCGGGCGGCCGGTGACGAGCAAGCCGTCGAAGGCGACGCGGCTGCCGGCGCCCATCGTCACCGTCAGCGAATCGGGCAGGTCGGTCTGCCAGTCGATCAGCCGCAGCACCGGGCGGGTGCGCTGCGCCGCGCGCAGTTGCAGCGACTGACCGTCGGCGAGGTCGATCGAGATCGGCTCCACGTAGACCGAACTGCTCCCGATCTCGACCACGGCGTTGTCGGGCTTGTCCTTCAGCCATTGCGCCAGCGCGTCGCCGATGCGGTGGAACTCGAACTCCTCGCCTTCGCCGACGCGGTACAGCTTGTACTCGCTGGCCGGGGCCAGCACCGGGCGCGGGTACTCGCCGCCGCCCAGCAGCGCCGGAAATCCGTAGCGGTAGCTCACGCGTACTCCCTTGCGCGGCAGTTGCGTCGGCGGGAAGGCGATGCGACCGAGCACCGGATCGACGGCCACCTGGTCGGCTTGCGGCACGTAAGTCCAGTCGCTGAGGTCAGCCGGCACGATCTGCGCCAGCGGCACGGGCGCGTTGCCCGGGGCGCCGGCCCAGCCTTCGGCGCGAATCGCGAGGCTCAGGCCCTCGCCGTAGAAGGCGCTCGGGCTGTCGTCGAAGGCACGGCGGCGGATGGCGGCGGGCAGGTTCAGCTCTTCGGCGATGTGCGTCGGGTCGGTCTCGGGCTGCGGCGCGACGAACAGCGGCGCATCCTGCCCGAGCACGCTGAAGGTATAGCACTGCGGGCCGATGTCTTCGACGCAGCAGGCCGGCGTCTCGGTGACCGGCAGGCTGCGCAGCCGCCAGACGAAGACGCCGACGCTCGGGATGTTGAACCAGCCAGGCTCGCGATGCGAATCGATGCGCCGCACGTCGACTCTGTGGGCGATCGAATCGAAGGGCCCGCCGAGGCGGTCGAGCGCATCCATCTCGCGCAGGTCGACGATGCGGTGGCGCGTGGGGTAGAGATGGTTGATGTTCTGGTTGCGCACGAGGAGCTTGAAGAACTCCACTGCCCGCGCCGGCCAGCCGGCAACGTCGCGTGCAAGCTGTTCCAGCAACCACAGCGTGCCCTTGGCGCGTCGGTTGCGGATCTCGTTGGCGACCTCGCGCCGCGGCACGAGCACGCGCGGGTTCTCGCACGCCGGGGCATCGGCGGGCAGCCCAGCGTCGGCGACCGGCACGTAGCCGACGAGGTCGCCGACGTAGGGCACGGCCCAGTCCTGCGCTGTTTCGATGAACCAGTTGTCGTAGAGCTGGGCGATGTCGCCTTCGACGACGTTCGCCTGCTCGGCGATCACGCGCAGCAAAGCCTTCAGCGGATAGCCCTGGTCGGCATCGCGCATGCGATGCACCGTCGGCAACAGCGCGTACAGGCGGTCAGCGCGTTCGGGGTCGGTTGTGGTATTCATGACAGTTGATTGAGGATAAGGGTGTCGGTCACCGCTGGCGTGAAGATGGCCAGTTCGGCCGGCCGTAGCACACCGGCGTCGTCGCGGCCGCCGGGGAAGGCCGGCACGTCGGCGGGCAGGCCGGTCATCGCGGCCTTGTTCTTCTTGCCTGCACCTTGGTCGCCGTGGATCGCGAGCTCGATCGCGTCCGCGATCGCGCGCTGGGTGATGAGCTGGCGCGTCTGCGGGTCCTTCTCGGGGATCGAGGTGAAGACGTCGATGTCGACGTAGGCGACGCCGCGCACGGCCTGGATCGCCGCGATGACCTCGGCCACGCGCGCGCTCTGGCCGAGCGCGCGGCGGCCGAAGCCGAAGACGTCGAGCAGCTGCACGCGCACCGCGGCGGCCACCGGCTCCCAGCTGTAGTCGGGCAGCAGCGCGATGCCGGCGGACAGCACCAGGGCGCGCAGCTCGCGGACGTCCACGCGCAGCGGCAGGTCGGGGTCGCCGAGCTTGCCCAGCGCCGCCAGCAGGTTGCGGTAGAGATCGGAGGTGGTGTCGATCGGCGCGTCGCCGGCACCGGCGATCGTCAGGAAGACGAGTTCGCGCTCGCCATCGCTGGTGCGGGTGGCCACGGCCTTGGCGATGCCGGCAAAGGTGCGCGTGAAGTCGGCGTAGTCCTGCACCGAGACTAGGCGGTCGAGCGCCATCACCGCCAGCGGCGTGTTCTCGCGCGCCAGGTCGCGATCTTCGCGGTCGGCGCCGCCGGAGGCGCGCAAGGGGTTGATCACCGCCTGCACGCCCAGCGGCCGCGTTGACAGCAGGCTGATCTGCTCGGCACGCACGTTACCCGGCGCGCCGATGCCGCTGCGGTAGACGCTGCGCACGTTCTGCACCCCGGTCGGCAGGCGCGCGCCGTGTTCGCCGTCGCCGAAGATGACGCTCGTCTGGCCGCTGTCGTCGGTGCGGGTGACGAAGCCGCGGTCCTTGGGGCCCAGCCAGGCCAGCGACGCCGTCTCGTGCCACAACACGTCGTCGACGTACACCGAGAGCGTGCTACGCGCGCCCGCGGCCGTCGGTGCCGAGACGAAGGTCAGGGGCGGCTGTTTGAGCGTGAACGACTGCACCGTTTCCGTCGCGTCGCCGCTGCCGAGCAGCTCGCTGCGCGTCTCGCCGTGCGTGGCCTGGACTACATTGCCGTAGATGACGAGCGTTTCGCGCTTGTAGACGAAGGCGGTCTTCGTCGCCAGCTGCAGCGTCGTGTGCGTCGTGTCGCCGGCCAGGGTGGCGTCGTAGCCGTGCACGAGACCGGAGACCATCATCAGCTCGGCCGCGTGCACGCCTTTCACGCCGGGGATGTCGGCGCGCTCGCCGGAGAGGATCACCCAGCGGCCGGAGGTCAGCTCCTTGTAAAGCGCGCCGAGCTCGATGCTCTGGCCGCTCACGGCGTCGGTGATCGGCTCTTCGACCAGCGTCAGCGGCTCGCTCTGCGCCCAGACCTGCGTGGCGCGCAGCACCTTCATGTCGCCCTTGGGCTCCGCGTTCCACCAGTCGCGATCGAACTGCAGCTGCGTCGACTTGCCGCTGATGCCGTACGCCGCCCGCTGTGCCGTCGTCGCTTTCTTGATGGTGTACACCCGACTGCCAGGCGACTCGGCGTCCATGCGCGTGACGACGGCATAACCTGGCGCGGCGATCGCGGCGTGGAGCTGGTCGAGGTACATGGCGTCCCGGCTTTCGCCGTCGAGCGTCCATTCAAGCCAGCTGCTCTGCGGGTTCAGGATGCCGCGTTCGCTGTAGGTGGCTTGGCGCGGCACGCTGGCCCCGAACAGCGCCGCACTCGTGCGCAGCGCGAAGACCCCGACCAGCGCCGGCATCGTGCCGTTCACGTTCGCGCCCGCCCAGGCCGTGTAGTAGGTGTCCTGCAGCGGCGGCGCGAACTTCAGCAGCATCTGCGGCGCTGTGTCGGCGCCGGCGGCGAAGGCGCGGCGCAGGTCACGCCGAAGCTGGACGCTGTTCGCCACCTGCGCGACGCGGGGCTTGAGCAGCCCGACGACGAATTCGTCCGGGTTGCTGAGCACCGGCGACGAAGCGCCGTCGGGCACCTCGAGCGTGTCGTTCACGTCGGACTGGAACGTGTCGATGAGCGCGCCGACGGCCGGGTCGAAGCTGTCCTCGCCGGAGTTGCTGCGGATCTCGTCAGCCCAGCCGCTCGGGTTGCCGGCGTGGTCGAGCAGCACGCTCTGCAGGAGCTGCTGCGCACCCTCGATGACGCTCAGCGTCGCGCCGTCGGCCCCGCTGACATGGGCCTGCATCGCGATCACCAGCGCCACCAGCAAGCCGATCGTCGCCACCACCTCGGGCGCCACCGGGTCGAGGCGGATCGTCGAGCGGCCGTCGGCCGCCGGTCCTTCGGTGGAGCGGATCGCGCGCAAGGCGGCGACGCTGCCGTCGGCGCTGAACAGCAGCAGCAGCGGGTCGCCCGCCTTCAGAGCGTTGACCGAGTCCGACACGACGACGCGGTCGATCACGAGCGCGGTCGCGAGGGTGATGTTCTGCGGCCGGTGCAGGCGCACCTGCAGGTTGTTCCACTCGCGGCGCGCCGGCAGGTCTTCGCTCGTCTCGAACGATTGCGGCGTCTCGCCCGGCCCGGGCAGGCTTTGCGCACGCGCGGCGGCGGCGATGGTCGTCGGGTCGGTCTGGTTGTCGTCCAGCGCGTAGGCCAGATAGACGCTGGCCGAAACGCCGGGCCGCAAGGTATAGCCGACGAGCCGGGCCAGTTCCAGCACCGAGCGCCGCTCGGTGGCGGTGCGCAGGTAGCCTTCGTTGGCGATGCGTTCCTGATAGAAGCTCAGCAGGTCGGCCACCGTCGCCCAGCCGTCGAGCAGCGCGATCGAGAAGTCGCTGGTGTCACGCGTCGTCAATGCGCGCAGCGGGCGGAAGGTCTGCACCGTCTGGCCGTCGGCGGCGACGCCGTCGATCTGGATCGTCGCCAGCCGCGCCTTCATCGTCTCGAAGAAGCTGCCGTGCGTGCCGACACGGTAGGCCAGGCTCGGCAGGCCGGGGCGGTTGAAGATCGCCGCCGGTGTCAGCACCTGCGTGCCTTCGCAGCAGCCGCAGGGCAGGTTCACGGAGCCGCAGGTCGAGCAGGGTGCCATCACATTCCTCCTTCGACGTCGATCGCGATGAATCCGCGTTCCGGGTGGTCGGGGTCGTTCGCGAGCTCGGCGATCTCGTGCGCGGCCAGCGGCAGCACGCCGTTCTCGATCTCCTGGTTCGTCGGCTGGCCGTAGCGGTGGAACTCGGTCACCGTCACGCACATCACGCCCGGCACCGCCATCGCCGTGGCGACGATGCGCGAGAGGTAGACGCTCTGCCCGAAGGTCAGCTGGTCGCTGTCGAAGAAGCCGCCCGGCACGCCGACGAAGCGCTGCTGCAGCGCCGCCTTGACGTGGCCGCGGTCGTACCCCGGCAGCGCGCACACCGCGAGGCCGAGCGCGATCGCCACGTAGACCGCCGGCTGCACGCGCACGTCGTGCCCCATGCGGCGGACGCGGTACAGAGCCGCCTCGACCTCGGCGACGAGCTGCGGGTCGGCGGCGTCGCGCCGCCAGGGGTCGAGTGCGACGTCGGCCTCGTACCAGCTGCCGGTCCAGACGAGCGCCGCCTGCGCGCCCTGCAGCTCGGGGTTCTGCGCCGCGATCGCGGCGTAGTCGTCGGCCGTGATCGCGCGCCGCAATACCTTGCGGAAGGCCAGCGGCGCGAAGAGCCGGGCTTGTTCGATAGCCTCCGGGTCGGTACCGCCTTGCGCCGGCAGCGGGTTGCTCGGCGCGAAGGTGACGCCGTCGAGCGTCAGGCCGCTGATCACGATGCACGAGATGGCCTCGGCACCGACGTTGCCCGCCGCGCCGATGCCGACGCGGTAGTGCGCCGCGAGCAAGCTGCCGGCATCGGGCTGGCGCCCGAGTTCGCCGTCGCCGAAGCGCAGATGGGCGATGCCGTTGTTGTCGATCTCGGCGACGATGCGGCGGTCGTCGGGGCCGCTGGCGAGCAGGTCGATCGCCGCAATCCATACGGCGCCGCTCCCGTCTTCGACGACCGTGAGCGCCGGCAGCGCCGCGCGCGGGTCCTGCGCCAGCGATTCCGAGGCCGGGCGTTGCAGGTCGGGCACCGGCTCGCCGTGCGTGAGCGGCGATTGCGCGAGCACCGGCCTGAACGGCGCCGGCCGCACGAGCACGTCGGACGGCTCGCCCTCGCATTCGCAGCACGCCGGGTCGGCGCTGGCGGGCACCGGGCCCAGCGGTTCGGCGGGCACGCTGCGGCCGTGGTCGACGAGCACGATGTTGCCCCAGGCCACCGAGACATCCTCGAGATAGGCGCACTCCGGCGCCATGCCGATCGCCGACAGGCACAGCGCGAACGGCAGCGCGTCGGCGGCGGCCCAGGCGATCTCGAGCACCGGCGCCGGCCGGCTCTGCGTGGACTCGCCGCTGCCGACCTGCACCGGGTACAGCGGGTCTTCGTCGGCGGTGACCGCGGTCAGCCGCACGGCCCAGCGGCGCGACGGGTCGGCATCGGCCGCGACGCCCGTGCGCGCACCCTTGACCTCGGCGAAGACGAGCACGTCGCCGGGCTGGAGATGCAGCGCACGCGTGCCGTCGTCGAGCCAGGTGTCGCGCAGCGTCGCGCTCGTCGCGCCCTGGGGCAGGCAGCACGAGCGCCGGCCCCAGGTGTAGAAGGAGATCCGGGTGTGCGCGGCGCGGAAGACTACGGTCTGTGTCGCATCGGCCACCAGCGGCTCGAACCACTCGAAGGCCGAAGGCGGCAGCCCCGCCAGTTGTTCGGGGCGCACCAGGCGGTCCGCGTCGCCGAGTCCTTCGCGCCACGGAGTGATGAAGGCGAGCTGCGAATACGCCAGCGCGGGCGTGTCGGTGTCGACGCCGACGCGCACCCAGGCGCGCGCGTTGCAGCCTTCGTGCAGCCTGTAGTCGACCAGCCGCGCGTGGCGGCGCACCGAGATGCGCTGCCGCGCCGTGCCCAGGTAGGCCTCGGTGCCGACGGCGTCCTGGTAGTAGCTGAGGTAGTCGCCGACATAGGCCAGCAGTTCGACGAGCGTGATCCCGAGGTCGGGCACGTGGCGCTCCTGCCAGCCCGGCATGAGCAGCGCGAAGCGGTCGAGGATCAGCTGACGCAGGCTCGCGTAGTCCTTGGCCAGGTAGTTGGGCCGCGGCTCGTCGAACGCCGGCGGCGCGCAATCGCAGGCCGGCTTGCAGTCGAGGTCGCCCGCGCAGTCGATCCTGAACGAGAACTCGGCCGTCGCGTAGTTCGGGTCGATGCCTTCGACGCCGACGAGCCGCAGCGTGTAGCGCGAACGATCGCCCTCCCGGTCGATGTGCAGCACCAGATAGTCATCGCGCTCGGGGTTAGGGTCGACGACCGGGTCGGCGTCGACGATGCGGATGCCGGTGATGACGTCGCCGCCTTCGATCGCCAGGTAGCGCGGCAGGTCCGGCGAGTCGACCTTCAGTTCCGGCGGCAGCTTGCCGAGAAAGTAGGCGTGTAGGGCGGTCGGGTCTTCGCCGACCTCAACGTAGTCCAGCCCGTTGCGGCCGGCGGCGGCGCGGACCGCGTCGCGGCGGGGATCGGTCAGGCAGCTCGTGTCCATCGTCGCTCCCGCAGGCAGGTTCAGATGCTGCGCGTGAAGGTCGCGCGGCTGGCCTGGCCGCTGGCCTTCACGACGTAGCTGAGGTCAATCACCAGGCGCGAATCGTCGGCCTGGACCGTGAGGTCGCGCACGTCGATCACGTCGCCGAGCCACATCTGCAATGCCGCCTGCAGCGTGAACTGCACCGTGGCGGCGAGCTCCGGGCTGTTCGGCGCGAACACGAGCTGCATCGCGCCGCTGCCGAAGTCGGGCCGGTTCACGCGCTCCCCGTGGTTGGTGAAGATGAGCTGCTCGATCATGTCGCGCACGTGCTCGTCCAGTCCGGCGGTCGCGGTCCGGCCACGGCTGTCGAAGTGCAGGGGGAAGTCGATGTCCACGCGGGACTCCTTCGTTTGCGGGCGTTCAGGTCGCGATCACGCGCGGCTGCACCGCGCTGACTAGCGGCGGGCCGTTGGGGATCTGTTCGGCGCTCAGGCACAGGCCGGGTCCGGTGCCCGGCGCCGGCTGCACGAGCGCGGGCTGGCCCATCACGAGCACGCGTGCCGCCGGCATCAGCCACTTCACCGTCACGCAGGGTTGCGGCTTGGGGCCCGGGATCGTGAACGGGCAACCGGCGATCAGGATCTGGCTGGTCATCGTCGCCACCGGCTGGCCGCTGACGAGCACCCGCGGCTGCACCGGCGGGATCTGCGCCGGGATGCCATGCGTGCACTGCACGACGGCGTTGGTGTGGAGTAGGAAACCGGGCATCGCTGCTTCCCCCTCAGGTGACGGTCAGCGCGCCGAGATTGAAGTTGATGGTCGGGCCGACCATCGTGATCATCGCGCCCTTGCCGTTGGAGATGTAGATGCCGGAGTCGTTGACGACGATCATCGCCCCGGTCGTGCTCTTGAGGATGATGCCGCCGGTGATCGGCGACGGCGGCAGGTCGCTGATCATCAGCGAGTGCTGCAGCAGCGACTGGATGCAGATGTTCGGGTCGGCCGGATTGCCGGCCAGCGCCAGGGTCGGCACGTTCGCGGCGACGTCGAAGCGGCAGCCCATCCAGACCGGCTTGTTGACGTCACCGTGCTCGAACATCACCCACACGCCGGCACCGATCGGCGGCACCATGTAGACGCCCATCGGCGGACCGGTGGGACCCGCCAGCGGCGTGCAGGGCTCGGCCCAGGTCGACGGCACGAACGACAGCACGTCGGGAATCGACAGCACCAGGCGGCCGCGGAACTCCGGGTCGACGTTGATCGTGACCGTGGCGCGATACAGGCCGGGGAAGGTGTCACTTGTCGCCGTCGTCATACCGGTACCTTCGGGGTGATCGAGATCAGGCCGTCGCGGCTCAACTGGAAGCTCTGCTTGAACTCGCCGCGCTTGAGGTTGTGGGTGACGCTGTCGACGTAGTACAGGCCGTCGTAGGCGATGCCCGCGCCGCGCACGCCGACCAGCGCCTTCGAGCGCAGCACATGGCCGTAGCGCAGCACGTCCAGGCTGCCGGAGACGGTGATGGCGTTCGCCGAACCCTTGAGCAGCCGGCCGAGCACGGTCTTGAGCGCGCGCTGCACGCCCACACCAGCCTTGTCGTTCGTGAACTTGATCTTTGCCGGCGGCGTCGGCCGCGCGCCCAGCGGCGGCTGGAAGATGCTGATGCTCGGGATCGGCAGCGGGATCGGGATCTTGCCGGTGATGGGGTCGAGGATCGTCACCACCATCGTCTCTTTCGCCAGCCCGTCGAGCGAGAAGCTCATCGAATCGACATTGGTGTGCGCGTCCATGTTGATCGTCAGCGCCGGCTGCGGCACCGGGATGCGGATGTTCGGCCCCATGTAGGCGATGCTTTGCCCCGGCAGCGGCCCGGGCTCGACGTAGAAGACGAAGCCGTTCGCGTCGGCGAGCGACTTCAGGTGCTGCAGGTGGGTGCCGGTCTGCGAGTCCCAGCCTTCGGTGGCGATCTTCAGGTCGGGGATGAACGACGGGATCACGATCGGCACGATACCGAAACCGGCATAGAGCCCCAGCACCGCGTAGGCCTGCACCGTGTCGTCCATCTGCGGGAACGGCATCTTCAGCTCGACGACGTCCATCAGCACCGACAAGTCCTCGCCGGTGATCGTCAGCGTCGACTGGCCCGGCTCGCTGCTTGGCGCGAGTTCTTGCCGCGTGACGACGCCGTCCATCAGCACGTTCGGAAACCCGCCCAGCGTGACGACGATGATCACGCGCGTCGTGATGGGGTCGAAGAAGCCCGCCGGCAGCAGCGTCTTCAGCAGCAGCGAGTTCTTGCTCACCGCGAAGGTGATCTGGAAGCCGCTCTTGTCCGCGCCGCTCGTCACCTGCACCGACTGGATGGCGTCGATCACGGCCTTCGGCGCCGGCAACGGTAGGCCCGGGCCGATCATGAGCGTGAGGTGAATGCCTTGCAGCATCGGAGGCGCCCCTAGGCCAGCGGCGTGGCCGGAACACCGGCCGGCAGAGCGATGCGCAGCTGGCGGCCGACCTGCGCCGTCAGGTCGTCGGGCCGCATCGCGTCGTTGGCGTCACACAGGCGCCAGAAGGCCTGCGCGTCACCGAGTTCGGCGTCGGCGATGATGTCCAGCCGCTCGCCGGCAATCACGCCATGCAGGTGCAGCAGCGCGAAGTTGGCCGCAGGCGGGCAGAAGCGGCGCGCGAGGTAGACCAGGTTCTCGCCATCGGCGGTCACGAAGATCTTCGTCGGCGTGTCGTAATAGCGGCTCGTGGGGGCGAAGTTGAAGTTGGCCATCGGTTGCTTTCTCGTCAGGCGATGCCGTTGATGCCCAGGGTGGCGAAACTGCCGCCCGGCGCCCGGGCGGCGAGCTGCTCCTTGCCCTGCAGGTAGGTCAGGAAGAGGTTGCCGCCCTTGACGTCGAAGCCAAGGTCGTCGACGCTGAGTACCCGCAGGCTCAGGCTGAGCTTGGCGCGCATCGGGTTCAGCGCGGCGTCGAAGGCCTCCTCTGTGATCGACAGCTCGGTGATGCGCACCGGCACGATGCGCTTGGCGCCGAAGACGAAGAGCGGCAGCGGCGCGAGCGCGGGCGCGATCTCCAGCGATCCCGATGCCGCTTCGCTGTTGGCCGCGCTCAGGTGCGCGCTCGTCGGGTGGACGATAGTCTCCAGCGCGGCGAGCTGCGGGTGCAGGCCGGCCTGATTGGTCTGCGGGTCGTTCGCCTCCATCGCGTCGGTGGCGTCGATCTCGGCCTCGACCTTAATCGTCTCCACCGGCGGACCCTTCAGGCGCAAGGCCTCGAGATGGTCGCCGCTGTCCTGGCCCACCCCCTTGATCTGCAGGCTGCGCGTCAGCGTGTCGGGGTTGTATTGCAGGGCGATGATCCGTTGCACCGCGCCGGTCACCGGATCGACCAGAACGATGCCGCCGCGCAGCAGGCGAGGGGAACCGGGGAAGGAGCTCATGGCGAGGATTTCCCTTTTTCCTGGATCGCCGCTTCGGCGGCCTTCTCGATCGCATCGAGTCCTTGCGGATCCTTGAGCCCGGCGGCCTCCGCCGCGGCGCGTGCGCTCTTGGCGACGCCGGACTCGACCGCCGAACGTGCCCCGGACTTGATCTTGTCGCGGATGTCTTTCGACAGGCCCCCGGCCACGGCATCGATGACGGGGTCGAGGATCTTCTCGCCGATCACATCGATGACCGACTTGGGGCCGCTGCCCTTGGGCAGGGGTGGAATCGGCTTGAAGTAGTCCGGCTGCTTGGGCCGGTAGGGCGGCCGCGGCTGATCGTCCGGGATCGGGTGCGGGGTGAGGTCGATCGGCGGTTTCTTCTCCGGCGGCTTGAACTCCTCCGGCGGCCGCAGCTGCGGCCCGAGCGGAGGCAGGCCAGAACGCCGGGGGTGGAAGTTCACTTCGACGCGCCGGTTCTTGGCGTTCGGGGTTTCGTCCTTGGTCTTCACCGCTTGCGGAGCGCCTTCGCCCTTGCTGTCGGCGCTGATGACCGCCTCCGGGACGCCGCGGTCGATCAGTGCCTGCTTGACCGCCGCCGCGCGTGCCGAGCCGAGCGCGAGATTCTTCGCTTCCGTGTCCACCGTGTCGGCATAGCCGGTGACCGTCACCGTCGAGAGCGAGTACTGGCGCAGCAGTTCCTGGATGTTTCGCGCGGTGGCATCGAGCTGCCTTTGATGGCCCGGCTTGACCTCGGCCTTGCCGGTGTCAAAGCCCTCCAGCGTCGTTGACCCGGCGGCTGCCGCCAGCAACGGCGAGGCCTTGTCCAGCAGGCTGCCGCCGCCGGACAGCGGCGGCAGGTCAGTGGCCCCCGGCAGCGGCTGGCGCTGCAGTACGGCACCTGCGGTCGAGGGACGGGCCGAACCGCCGGCCGCCACTGCATCGGCGGCGCGGTCGGCCTCGCGTTCGCTGGCGTCGCCGGGCTGGGACAGCGGCGCGGCGCCGCTGGCCTGCGGCTGCACCACGTGCGCGAGTTCGTGCGCCAGCAGCTTGGCACCGCTGTCGGTGTGGGGCGCGAACTGGCCGGCGCCGAACACCAGGTCGTTGCCGACGGCATAGGCCTGGGCGTCGACGGCGCGCGCCGATTGCGCTGCCGCATCGTCGCTGTGCACCCGCACCTGGCTGAAGTCGCGCCCGAAACGCGGCTCCATGACGGCACGTGCGGTCGCGTCGAGCGGCCTGCCCGGCGTGCGCAGCACATCGTCGACGGCGGTCGGGATTTCGATCGCGTGCCGGAGACCGCTCGACTTGCGCTTCAGGGCCAGCTGCGACGCCGGCGCGAGCAGCGACGATGAGCTCGCTCTTGCGGATGTTGGCTTGCCGTGGCTGGACATCGCGTCACCTATTCAAAGCTTGGTACGCCTGAAGCGCGCGCGCGGCCACGGACGGGTCCGGGTGACGCGTCAGTGCATCGATCTGCGCCCGGGCGGCGCTGCGCATCGCCAGCAGCCGCTCGATCGACGGCTCGCGCGCCGGGGTCGCGCCGCGCGCGATCGCGTCGAGCAGGCCTGCAGCCAGCGCGGCCAGCGCGTTGTCGTCGCGACGCAGGTCGATCGCGAGATTGACGACGAGGGCGGGCGAAGCGTCGGCGGGCAGCGCGCTCGCAGCCGTGGCATCGAGCAAGAACGACCGGCGGCAGCACAGATCCAGCCGCCCGGTGGCACCGGGCTGCAGGCGAGGCAGCGTGTCCTCGAGGCTCACGAACTGGTTCAGCAGCAGGCGCTGACGCCAGGGGCTGGCGCTCGAAACCTCGACGATGCCCATGGGCCCGCCGGCGTCGGGCAGCGCTGCCATCGGGTCGACGAGCGAATCGCCGTCGAAGGTCGCCGCGAAGGCGAATTGCCCGGGCCGATGGCGCATGCGGTCGCCGCTGACCGCAAGGCGCAACGGCGACGCGCCGGCGTTGTCGACGAAGAACTCCAACTCCACCGGTCCGCCGGCGAGCAGTTCACCTGGCACGAACCGAAAACCGGCGCGCAACCGCGTGCCTTGCGGCGCCAGATCGATCGCGCCTTCTCGCTGCTCCGATCGCTGGGCGTTCATCGGAACCTGATCCTGACGCTGGCGTGCTGCGCGGCCAACACCGAGTCGGTGGCGGTGACGGTGGCGGTGCCCGAGAAGCCACCGGGGCGGGTGACGGTCACGTTCATCGCCAGGCCCGGGCCGGTGACCGCGGGCGCCACCACGACGCCCGCCGCCGTTGCCGCCGCGTCGAGGGTCCAGTTCAGCGTCCGGCCTCCGGGGTCGGCGTTGACGGTGACGTTGCTCGCCAGCGTGCCGGTGGGCACGTTGGCGGGCGCGGCGCGCAGGCCTCGCACCCGCACCGGCACGACCCGCACCGCGCCGTCGACGCGGCGATTGGGGAAGACCGTGTCGGCCGCGCGGAGGCCGAATCGGCCGGCGCGCAAACCGGCCTGGAGTGTCGCGGTGGCCGGAAGCACCGCCGGATTGCCGGCCGTGATGACGGGGTCGCCGGTCCGGACGGCCCAGTTCACCGTGCGGCCGGCGACGCTGGAGTTCACGGCCAGGTTGGCCGTGGCAACGCCGTCGGCGGCGAGGCCGGTCGCACCGGCGGCGGTAGGTGTGGCGACGACGTTGCTGAGGATGATCAGCGGGTTGCCCTGGTAAGCCTCGTTGCGCTGCGGCGCATGAACGGCGCCGATGTTGTGGTCTGTCCTGAAGCGGAAGGCGCCGGGCACTCCGGTCAGCGAGCGCTTGTGCTGCCCATCGCCGATGACGTTGCTGACCACCGCCCCACCCCCCTGCCACGAGGCGTAGACAAATCGCTGCCTGACGGTCTCGAACCGGGGCAGGTGCGGGACGCCCGGTCCGACGAAACGGTTGACGTCGATGGCGGGAAGGCCGTCAACCGTGCTCGGGGTCGCGACGCCTCTGATCAGTCGATCCGTCCACTGATTCGCGGGGACTGCGAGTGCAAGCAGAAACGCCGGATTGAAGCCGGCATTGGGCGGCCCGATGTTGAGGTCGTCGCGCACGCCGGTGATGAGTTCGCCGACGATTCGCGTCAGCGGCGCATGCTGTGCGTCAGACGAAGCGAACGTGATCCGGTTGCGTTGCCCATAGGGGCCTGCCGCTCCGGCATTGGTCAGCGCGGTGACGCGTGTGGGCACGGCATTCACCGTCATGTCCGCCATCAGCGCCGCCGGTCCGGCCGCCGAGGGCTGGGCCTCGTTGAGGCGGGACCCGGTCGCCGTATCGGTGATGCGCAGGCCGATGTCGCCGGTCCGGCTGCCGGGCGTGACGACGTTGCCCGCCACGGTGGCGCCGAGCGAGCGGCGGAACCGCACGGTGACCGGCCGCCCCGCCGGCGCGGTCACCGCGTTGACGGTCGCGGTGTTGCCCGCGATGCCGTCGCGGTTGGGCTCGGCCGTGTTGGCCGGCGGCACTCCGGGAATGAGCGACGGTACGCCCGCCAGCGCAGGGGCAGCGGCATAGGCGGCATTGACCACCTGCACAAGCATGACGGGGGCGGAGTCTTCCTCGTCGACCGGGGCAGCACCGGTCACGCCGGCGCGCACGATGAGTTGGGTGCCTCCGACGATGGTGCCCACCGGAGGCTGCACCGCGCGAATGCGCACGCGCCTGCCGGTGCCGATCACGGACACTCCGGCGGGAACCACGCCGCCGGGATTGATGGTCCAGGTCAGTGCCGGGCGCGCCCCGGCGATGGTTGCGGTGGCGGTGATGTCGTTGCCGCCGACGCCCAATTCGGCGGCCGAGGTCACCACGTTGGTGACCCGCGGGGCCGCTTGTGCACGTGCCGGCGCTGCTGCGGAAAGCGACAAGAAGCGAGAGCGCGCCGCCGTGCCGGCCCCCATGTCCTGCTGGACGACATGCGCCAACTCATGGGCGAGCAGTCGTCGATGTTCGCTCGCTTCTGGGTCGCTGACCTTGGCGCCGAAGACCAGGTCGCGGCCGAGGGCGAATGCGCGTGCGCCGATGCGTTCGGTGGCCTCTGCGGCCCCGGACCCGGTGTGGAGGCGCACACCCGAAAAGTCCCAGTCGAATGCAGATTCGAAGCGCCGGCGCAAATCGGCCGCCATGCTGCGCCCGCCACCCAGGCCCGCGACGCCCGACGCCGCGGCCTGCGGCGCGCGCCGGACCGTCGACTGCGCGGGCGCGCCGAGTCGGCGCAAGACCTCGTCGGCGACCTGATCGACCTCGGCCTCGTGCGCCTGCGCGTCATCGGTCGGTGCGGCGAACTGCGCCGCTCCCGTGGGCGCGGGCCTGGGCGCCGAAGGCGCTGCCGTCACCGGGACTTGGGTGAAATCGAAGGCAGATTGCGGTGCCGGGGGATGGCGCGTCGTTCCCGGCGCGCCGGCTTCTAGGTTCCGCTCGGCAGGCGCTCTTGCGAGCCGCTCCAAAGCCTCGTCCTCGATCGCGGCCTCGCCGGGCCACCGGCCCAGCCCTCTGCCTTCGAGCTGCAACCGGGTGCTGAAACAACTACCGCATTCGCCACCGGCAGCCACGTGCGTACCGCAAGGGCATCGAAGCTGCGGCAGGCGGTCCGCGCTGGCGGGAGGCGCGGCTGCGGCGGCAGCGGTGGCGGCCGTCTTCATGTCCGCCCCTCGTTGAGGCAGCAAGGTCTGCGGCGTGCGGCGAACGACGAGGCTGCAGAGGCGCGGAACGTGTCGGGTCGGGTTTGCGGCGTCATCGGCAGAACCCCCGATACAGCGCGTGCGCAATCTGGCGGCCGATTTGTTCGGGTGAAGCGCCATGGCGCAGGCGGATGTCGCCCAAGCGCAGCACCGGCATCGAAATGCCCTGGCGAAGCTCGGACTGCAGCACGCCCCTGCCCAGGAGCAACTCCAGCTCGGTCATGGCCGCGGCTTGCACTTGCCCTTGTTCGGACCTGCGCAACGGCAACTGGTCCAGCACCAGGCGCTCGATGTGCAGGCTGAGCGACGGGCGTTCTCGCGCCCGCGCGGCTGCCGTCGCGTTCGCGGCCGGCGGCGGCTGGAGGCGGTCGGCTTTCATCGGAACTCCGCCTCGTTGATCGCCTTGCCGAGCTTGCGCAACTCGGTGCGCACCGCGCCCATCAGCAGCGACTGCGTGATCGGCGTCGCACGCTCGGCAGCCATGAAGGCCGCGTTCAGCGCGATGCTGTGGATGTTGCCGCCGGACAGGCCGAAGCGCGCCAGGCGCTCGAGGTCGATCTCGCCTTGCGGCAGCGCCGCAGGCAGCGCCCCCTGCCAGATGCGCTTGCGCTCGGGCGCTCCCGGATACTGGAAGTTGACGACGAAGCGCAGCCTGCGCATGAAGGCGCTGTCGAGTGCGCTCTTCATGTTGGTGGCCAGGATCGCCAGGCCCGAGAAGGCCTCCATGCGCTGCAACAGGTAGTTGATCTCGATGTTGGCGTAGCGGTCGTGGCTGTCCTTGACCTCGCTGCGCTTGCCGAACAGCGCATCGGCCTCGTCGAAGAGCAGGATCGCGCCGCCTTGCTCGGCGGCATCGAAGAGGCGACGCAGGTTCTTCTCGGTTTCGCCGATGTACTTGCTTACCACCGCGGACAGGTCGATGCGGTACAGCGACAGCTCGAGCTCGTTGGCGACGACCTCGGCGGCCATCGTCTTGCCAGTCCCGCTCTCGCCCGCGAAGAGCGCGCTGATGCCCAGGCCCCGATTCATCTTGTGCGCGTAGCCCCAGGCCTCGTAGACCTGGTAGCGGTTGCGCACCTGCGCTGCGATCTGGCGCAGCAGTTGCGTCGCTTCGTCCGCGAGCACCAGATCGCTCCAGGTCGCCTTCGGGTCCAGGCGCTGCGCGAGCTGGTCGAGCCGGGGTTGCGTGAACTGGCGGCAGGCTGCCCAGGCGCCCTTGGCGCGCGCTGTCGCCTGCACCGCTGCGGCCGCCGAGGACAAGGCCCGATCGATGTCGCGCAGGTTCAGGTTGAACTGGCCGGCCAGCCGCGGCGCCCAAAGCTGTGCCTCTTCTGCCGCGTTCGCGTCTTGCAGGCCGGCGAGCCACGCATCGTGTTGCTCGCGCGCCGACGGCGTGAGCACGGTGATGGCCACGGCATCGGCCAGCGCAGGCGCCGGCGGTTCGCGCAGGCCGACGAACGCCGGGCCGATGTCGCGCGAGGCAAAGGCGTGCAAGGCGGCGGCCGGTGCCGCCGCGTCGAGGTCGTCGGCATCGAGGTACAGCGCCAGCGGCAGCAGCATGCGCTCGCGTTGCCACAGGCGCACCAGCGCATCGATCTCGGCCCGGTGCGTCGGCAGGTCGGCCAGAGCGAGCTGGTACAGGTGCCGGTTCAGCAGCGCACAGGCCTGGCGAGCGACCTCGAGCTTGCTGCCGCGGTCGATGCCCAGCAGTTCGATCACAGGCATCGGGTCTTGCGGACCTGGCGCCTCGAGGTGTCGCACGACCTCCTGCGCCGCCCCCTGCTGCGACGCGGAGAGCTGCGGCTCTTCGGCGTCGAGCGACACCGGCGTGAGCAGCCCGGCGAGCCGTTCGTCGATGACGTTGAGGCCCTTGATGTAGTGCACGATGCGCTCGTCGGCGCGCAGCGCTGCGGCAGTGAGCGGCGTGGCGCCGGGCTGGTTGATCTCGAGCAGGCGCGCATAGCGCAAGGGCCGGTGCGGCGACAGCGCATCCCAGCTCGGATCGTCGAGGACCCGCAGCGCGAGCGCGAAGCTCGGCGTGTTGCGCGCCGCCTGCCCCTGGGCGAACGCCATCAGCGTGCCGATGTCCGGGTCGAGCTCGAGCGCGGCGCACAGCAACACCGTGTCGCGCTCGAAGGGGCTGAGTCCAAGACGCTCGGCGAGCAGCAGCAAGGCGGGCGGCGGGTCGGTCGCCGCGGCGGCGCCGCGGTCCGCGCCGGCTCGGGCGAGCTCTGCGCCGTCGTCCGAAGCGGGCGCTCGTGCCGGTGCGGCGCTCGCGGCCGCCGCTGGCGCACTGCTGCTGTGGCCGAAGGCGTACCAAGGACGCTTGGGCGACGGCGACGGCGCCGGTGGCCCGACCGACGCGGGCTCTTGCCATTGGCCGGCCGCATCGGCATTCGGCGCGGCTGCGGCACGCAGGCGCAGGCGCAGCCAGTGCAGCGACGCGCCGAGATAGCGGTTGTTGGCGGCCAGCCAGGTGTCCGAGGTCAATTCTGGGCTCCAGCGGTCGCGGTGCGCGGGTTCATGCCACCGTCAAGGTCTGGGCCGGATCGAAGGCGAAGGTCGGTGGCGTGCCGTTCAACGTCACCGGCAGGCTGTCGAGGCCGTCGACGCGCAGGCGCAACAGGTACGCCCCGGCGGGCAGGCCGGGCAGGCTGAAGTGCAGTCGGGTCGGCTGCGCCGTGTCGGCCGGGGTGTCGATCGAGGCCGGCGCCAATTCGTCGCTGCCCAGCAGCAGGCGGACACCGGCGTTCTGCAGCGGTCTGAGCCGCGGAGTGCAGTCGACCACCAGATCGATCGGGTTCCCGGCTGCGGCGGCCAGCGGCGCCGCCGTGATGCGCGGAGCCAGCGCGACCGGGACGCTGTTTGTCGACCAGGTCGGCAGGCCCGACTGCACGACGCGGATCGAAACTGTGTAGACCCCCACGCCCCAAGCCGCCATGGCAGTGGCGTCTTCGGTAATGGCGGGGATGTGCGCGCGCAGTTCGTTGGGGGTCGCGCCGGCCGCGAGCGGGCGCTCGAGCGTGATGCCCAGGCGCTGGCATTCGAAGACGGCGCTCAGCGTCCCGCCGCGCTGCAGGTTGCTGCCGGCCAGGATGGCGTCGTCGCCCAGGCGCAGCGCCGGCAGCAGCGGCGAAGCCGCATTGCGCACCGCCTGCAGCACCGGCGGCGGCACGGCTTGCGCCGTCGGTCCGCGGTCGCCGGAGCCGCGCTGGAGCACCGGTGGCGGCGCGCGCGTGCCGCCTTCGGCCTGGATCAGCACCACCGACACCAGGTAGGCCATCGAAGGGCGGTAACGCGCCTGCATCGCGGTCCACAGCTTGGACAACTCTTCCGAGCTGAGGTAGGCCGGCGTGATCTTGATCAGCTCGACCTGGTCCGCGAGGTCGATCGCCGACAGCGTGCCGAACGGGCCGGGCAGGATGCCGCCGTCGACCGGCGACGGGTTCGCGAGCACGGTGCGAAGCTGCTCGCGCGTGAACACCGGCGTCTCGTGCAGCAACTGCATCGCGAAGCCGAGCAGCACCTCGGCGTTCATGTCCTGCGCGCCATAGGCGGTGAGCAGATAGTGCAGATCCAGCGCCAACGGCGGGCGGCCCACCCGTACGCCGCGGCCGTCGAGCGAAGGCAGGCCGACGTTGCGCCAGCCCGGATTCGCGCTCACCTGGTAGAGGAACACGTTGAGCTGGTTCGCTTCCGTGGTGCCGGTGGTGACGCGGTCGGGCGGCTGCGCTGTGACGCTGAAACTGCCGATCGCCGACAGGTCGTGGTTGAGCAGGCCTTCGTTAAGCAGGTCCTTCAGGGTCGCCGTCACGCCGGCGATGGCGAGCGCACCGCTCATCGGCTGGCTCCGTTGCGATCGCTCAGGTACTGCTCGAGGCTGAGCTTGGGGGCAGTGCGATGGCCGCGGGGGGCGGGAGCCGGCGCCGCGACCGCGCGCACTTCGACGCGGCCGATCGTCACCTGCACCGGCGGCAGCTCGCGTGCCGGCGCAGGGGCCGCCGGGCGCGCTGCCGATTGGGCGGCGGCACGCGTCGCGGCGCGCGACGGTATCGCCGCCGGCACCGGGGGCCGCGGCCGCGGCGCCACGGGCGGCGCGGCTTCGGCGTGGCGATCGCGGCGCGGCGGTGCCGGCGCATCGGCCTGGGGTGCGGCCGGACGGCGCGCGCGATCGGGCGCGCCTTCTGCAGCGGGCAGCGGCGCACGCCGCGCCATCGGCGCCGGCTCGGTGACGCGCGGCGCATCGGCACGCCGGGTGGCGGCGGCCGGCACAGCGACAGCCGCTTGCGCGGCCGCCTGCACCGGCTCGGCGCGCGGCGGCGGCTTGACGGTCACGACCCGAACGGTTGTGTCGACCAGCGGCGGCGCCGCCGCTGGCGACGTCACCACCGCCGGCCCCTCTCGTGGCGGTGCCGCCGGCGCACGGATCGTCGAGTCGGCGGCGACGGCGCACGCAACTGGCGCGGGGGGTTGGGCGCGCAGTGGCGCCGACGCCTCAGCGCGTGCTGCGCGCAGTGGTAATGCGGGCGGCGCGTCCACGCGTCCGCCGGTGCGGGCCGGCGCGGCGACTGGCTCATCGACCACGTCCTGCAGGTGTGCACCAGCGCCCGGCTGTGCCGGCTCGAACAGCGCCGGCTGCCGGCGTTGCAGCGTCGGCTCGGTCGGTAGCACGCGCTCGACCACCCGCGCCAGGTAGCCGGTCGGTGGGACGGCCAGCGGCTTCATCCCTGCATCAGCCCAATGTAGTGCTGGCGCCGCGTCGCGCTCAGCGCCAGGACCTGCGGCTCGCTCCAGCCGTACGCGCTGGCCAGCGTGTGCACCTCGGCAAGGGTGCGTCCGGCCCAGTCGTCGAGTTCATCCCAGAGATAGGCACCGATGTCGAAGCGCCGCTCGAAGACGTGGCTGCAGGCCTCGCAGACCAGCGCGACGCGCGGGTCGGCGCCCGGATCCCGCAGCGCCATCTCCTGCTGCAGGCGGTCGATCACGCTTTGCGGCAGATCGCCCACCGCGGTCGGTTGATCGCCGTGCCGTGCGTTGAGCACGCAGCGTTCGAGCAGCCGCGCGACGGCGGCCTCCGGCGTGTCTTCGCGGGCGTCGATGACGTCGAGCAGGTCGTGGCTTGTCGGCAATCGGTAGCCGAGTTCGTAGCCGTCGCATTGCAGCGCCGGTGGCGTTGTAGCGGTGTCTTCTTCGACGCGCACCGGGCGCAGGTCGGCGATGGAGAAGGTCAGCTGTAGCGGTTCGCTGCAGGCCGGGCAGGCCACGAGCGTGTCGAGCTCAGGGCCGAACAGCGTCTCGTAGAGCGTGAACAGGCAGCCGTCGCGCGCGCCGATGGGCATCGCGCCCCACTGCCGGGCATCGACCTCCGGCCACGCCGCGTGCAGCAGCGAGAGCGAGCGCCGCAGCGGATGTTCGCTCTGCGCGCGCTCCCAGGTTTGCAGCACGATCTGGGCGGTGAGCGTGTTCATCAGGGTCCATCAACCCAGCGTGTCGAGTCCGACCGGCGACGAACCCTCAGGCCGGGTCGGTGAAGCTGGGCTCGGCCGGCTCGGGGGTCTCGACGTCGCGGACCCAGCCTTCGTTCTCGAGCTTGAGGTGCTGGATCGCGATGGCGTTCGCGTTCGCGTCCAGGTCGGGCAGTGCCTGGAATTCGGAGACCCAGGCGCGGAACACCTTGTAGGCAATCGCGAGCTGCCCGGCCTCGTTGTAGACCTCGATGATGACGTCCTTGCGGAAGTCCTTCAGCGAGCTCTCCGAACCCAGCCCGGCACCGAAGTTCCAGACCTTGTTGGCCCACTGTTCGAATTCCTTGTCGTGGGTGACACCGCGCTCGAGGGTGATGGCCTCGAACTCGGTGCGCCCGGGCGACTTGCGGCTGCTGCTCGGGTCGCCGCCGTCGCGGTGCTTGACGACTTCGGTCGTGCGCTTGAGCGCGCTCACCTTGCTCACGCCGGCGACGTACTTGCCGTCCCACTTGACGCGGAATTTGAAGTTCTTGTATGGATCGAAACGCTGGGCGTTGACCGTAAACTGTGCCATGGTCGCTCCTTGATCGCGGGGGTGTCGTCGCGTCCGGCTGCCGGCGTCAGACGTCGATCTGTCCGGCCATCTGCTGCAGCTTGATGATCACGAACTCGGCCGGCTTCAGCGGCGCGAAACCCACCACGACGTTGACGATGCCGAGATTGATGTCGTTCTGCGTTGTAGTTTCCTTGTCGCACTTGACGAAGTAGGCGTCGCGCGGCGAGCTGCCCTGGAACGCACCCTGGCGGAACAGGTTGTGCATGAAGGCGCCAACGTTGAGGCGGATCTGCGCCCACAACGGCTCGTCGTTTGGCTCGAACACCACCCATTGCAGGCCGCGGTACAAGCTTTCCTCGATGTACAGCGCGGTGCGGCGCACCGGGATGTACTTGTATTCGTCTGCTAGCAGGTCGGCGCCGCGCATCGTGCGCGCACCCCACGCGATGCTGCCGATGATCGGGAAAGAGCGCAGGCAGTTCACGCCCAACGGGTTGAGCTGCCCGTTCTCTTCGTTCGTGAGGCTGACCGACAGCCCCTGCACGCCGGAAATGGCGGCGTCGACCCCGGCTGGTGCCTTCCAGACGCCGCGGTTGGTGTCGGTGCGGGCCATCAGGCCGGCGAGCGCGCCGCTGGGGGCGAAGGTGTCGAGCTGGCCGTCGCGCCGTGGATCGGGTTCGATCACGCGCGGGAAGAAAAGCGCCGCGTTGCGCGAGCGTTCGCCCGTGAGCGCGAGGTCGGTGAGCGCGGCGTTGTTGTTCTTGACAATGTCGTTGGCCGTCTTCCAGGCCGTCGGCGGGTCGACGATGAGCATCGCGCGGCGCTGCACGCAGAAGTCGAGCGCGGTGCTGTAGACCGCCTTGTCGGTGTCGCCTTCGCGCGTGTCCGGCGGGATGCACAGCAGATTGAAGAGGTCGGTCTTGCGCAGCGCGAAGAGGCCGGTCTTGTCGGCGTCGCTGCCCTGGTAGGTGGCGAGGTCGAGCGCATCGCTGTCGCTCGCCATGTCGGCCGTCTTGACCGGTGTCGACGTGTTGTCGTCGGTCCAGATCGTCTTGCCCACGGCGGCGGTGTCGGCATGTTTGGGCGGGACGTTCGTTCCCGGCATCGAGGTCGACACGCGCAGCATCGCCGATTCGTTGGCGAGCACTCGGTCGACGCGGCGCGGGCTTTCCTTCACGGTGACGTTGAGGAAGGTCTCCATCGCGCCCGTGGTGCTGCTGCGCACCGTGAGGTTGAAGAGGTCGGTCACGGCCAGTCCGTAGCGCGTGGCGATGTCGGACGACACCTTGTCGTCAATGCGCACTCGCAGCACGTTGGCCCAGCTGCCGCGCGAGGCGGCGAGCAGGTCGAGGTTGGTGAGCGAGATCTTCGCGAAGTCGTTGATGCCGTCGCCGGCCTTCTTCTTGTACAGGCGCACGATCACCGCCTGCGCGCCACCGTTCTGGAAGAAGTCGCGCGCCGCATAGCTCAGCGGATAAGCGGGATCGAGGCTGCCGAACTGGCGCTCGAAATCGCCGAAGCTGTTGATCGTCGTCGGCTCGTCGGTGCCCATCGCCGCACGCCCGACCAAGGCAGTGATGGACGTGGCGACACCCGTGATCGTGCGAACGCCGCTGGGCAATTCCTCGATGTAGACGCCTGGGTAGGTCAGGGCTGCTGGCATAGTGCGCTCTCCTAAATTGTCAGCCGCAAAGCGGCAACTGAAACTTCTTTACGAAGGATCACCACCGAACTAACCTGGGCGCCCTGCAGAACGCCGCGCGCTTTCGTACAGTACGCTTCCATCCGGCATCCGCCTCTCAACCACCGCCCCCTGAACCACCAAGAGGTCCAGGGCCTGCTGCACTTGCATTGCCGTCTCTTCTAGTCTCATCCGAGCAAGCCACCATTGACGGATCCCGTCGACGCTGTCAGCAGCGTCCGGGTGAGTCGCAAGATAACGCTGGATCTCGCCGGCAAGGTTGACGACCTTGTCTTCATCAATTGCCATTTAGATGAGATCGCATCCACCCTGTAGACTTAGTGTGTTCGAGCGCAACCCCTGTGCCAAATGGATCCAGCGAGCTAATGCCTTGACGCTGTTCGAGTTCCTAGCTCAGTCGCCGCTTGCACTGCGATGAAATCTCCCTCATCAGATGAGGCCGCGGAAAGCTGCAAGGGAAGCCAGACAGGTAAACGAAGGTTTAGGGATTTTTCCCACACCATCGGGAAAAATCCCCAAGGCTGGGAAGGCCGATGCGGGGTTCGAAGGATCGCGCAGATCGGCACACGATAGATGCGGCCGAGACGCCCACCGGGCCTAAGCAAGACATCGCGCCGGTCCGGGCGGCACTTTGCGTGCGATTGGCCTACGCTGCTGGAGCGCATGGCTGGCCGCCCAGAGGCGGTCTTCGTCAGGACGGCTCGCTGGGATGCGAGAAGCCTTTGCGCACCAGGCCGTACTTCTTGAGAAGCTTACCGAGATCGCTTCGGTCTTTGCCGGCAATTCGGGACGCTAGCACCATGTCGCCAGCCGTTCTCGTGAGCAGCGCGGCTATGTAACTCCTTTCGAACTCCGCCACCACCCGCGCCTTGGCTACCTTGAACGGTTCTGCAGTCGTACCGGCAATTACCGCAGCCTGAGGGTCTGGAGCATCGCTTGCGATTGGTCCGATCGCGATGACGGGTCCGCTTGCCAGTAACAGCTCTCGATGAATGAGGTTCTCGAGCTCTCTGACGTTGCCCGGCCATGGATAGACATTGAGAGCAAACACCGAATCCGGGTGGATGACCTTGATCGGCTGCGAGTATTCCAAACACAGTCGGCGCAAGAAGGCCTCCGCCAGCATGACGACGTCGCCCCCGCGCGCGCGCAGCGGCGGCAACTGCACCGACAACACGTTGAGACGGAACAGCAGATCGGATCTGAATAAACCGCGTTGGACCATGACTCTCAGATCTGCATTGCTGGATGCAACGACACGAACATCGGCATCCTTGACTAGGCCGCCGCCAACCGGCCGGTACACCTTATCCTGCAGAAAGCGTAGCAGCGCAACCTGGGCGCGCGGGCTCATTGCCTCGATCTCATCGAGGAACAACGTGCCGCCCCGGGCCTGCGCGACTAGACCAACTCTCGCTTGCTTCGCATCCGTGAATGCGCCCCTGACATGCCCGAATAGCTCGCTCTCGACCAAATTGTCCGGCAGCGCCCCGCAGTTGACCGGCACGAACGGAAGGTCGCGTCTGCGACTCAGATAGTGGATGGCCCGCGCGGCCAGGTCTTTTCCGGTGCCGGTTTCGCCTTGGATCAGGACGGTGGCGTCGCAGGTGGCGAACTTGCCAATTAATCCAAGCGCCGCCAGGAAGGGCGGCGATCTGCCGATCAGGTTGAGGCGTGCAAAGTCGTCCATTGCGCCACGCTTCGGTTGGGGAGCGTTTCTGGGCGGCTCGCCGCAGACCAACAGGCCGGGAACCCGAAACGACTGAGGACGATTCTACGTCCAAGTTCCTAACATTTGGCTTACAGATATGTATCGGAAATCTTCCAGATTCGGAGATTCAATGGCCATAAGTCCACACTGACCCCGTCCGAAAGATCCCGGCTCTGCCAAAACCTAACGTTCTGTTAGGTTCGAACGGCAAGGAGCGCTTGTCACAACCCTCCCCACCTTCCAATGCGAAAAGTGGTGCATCGGAACTGGATACCCCTTGCATCCATACAGCCCGCATTGCAGTTCGGCAGCGATCGGGTCGCATCAATGCGTGACGGGCGCACGGGAAGGAGCCCTCGTGGCGTCGGGTCTCAGACAAGCATACCCGCCGGCGTGGTCTGGTACAGTGATCTGCGCAGAGTAAATGTCTGGTTGCCAGGTACGCTTCAAATCGTGCAACCCGCGCCGAAGAAGTTCTCTCGGGGCTCCGGATGCCGAGCTTTCAAGGAGGCGAAGAATGACTCCGCAGCAACTCGATGCGTTTACAGACTTTTCTGAAGTGCTTAGCAACCATGCGTCATCGTTGCGAGAGAGCATCCAGGCCCTTGTTCACGAGATCATCAAAGGGAGAGATGAGGTCTTCCCAATCTTGACGCCTGTCTCCAAGGATGTTGACGATTCAACCGTGGCGAAAGATGCCCGAGCCGCGAT
>JBGPOV010000011.1:0-61162 GCA_041488255.1 Gammaproteobacteria bacterium
GTGCCGACCGGCTCGACCTCGATGCTGGTGAGCTTATTGGTCTGGCCGTCCTGGATGTGGCGGACGATATGCGGACGGAAGATAGCGCCATTGTTCGCGATGATGGAAACCGCCTGCGCCAACTGCACCGGCGTGGCCAGATTGTAGCCCTGGCCGACCCCCACCGAGATGGTATCGCCCGCGAACCACTTCTGCTGGAAGCGCCGTATCTTCCATTCCTGCGACGGCAGCAGGCCCCCAACCTCGCCGTCGATGTCGATGCCGGTACGCCGGCCGAAGCCGAACTGGCCGATGAACTCGTGGATGTTGTCGATCCCCAGGTCCTGGGCTACGCCGTAAAAGTAGGTGTCGCAGGAGACCACGATGGCTTTGTGCAGGTCAACCATGCCGTGCCCGCCCTTTTTCCAGTCATGGTACGGGTGGCCACTGGCACCACCAAGGATGAAGTATCCCGGATCGTAGATGGCGTGATGAGGATTGCGCTTGCCCAGCTCCAGCGCCGCCAGCGCCATGAAAGGCTTGAACGTGGAGCCCGGTGGATACATGCCCTGCAGCGCGCGGTTGTTGAGCGGGTGGTCGATGGAGCTGTTGAGCGCCTCCCAGTTCTGCGGGTCGATGCCGTCCACGAACTGGTTGGGGTCGAACCCGGGCTTGCTGACCAAAGCCAGCACGCCACCGGTGGAAGGCTCGATGGCCGCCAACGCCCCGCGATGATCGCCGAACACGCGCTCCGCGACCTCCTGCAGCCGGGCATCCAACGACAGCAGCAGATTGTTGCCCGACACCGGCAGGGTGCTGCGCAGCGTACGCACCGCCCGCCCGTTCGCGTCGGTCTCCACCTCCTCAAAGCCGGTGGTGCCGTGCAGGTTGATCTCGTAGCGCCCTTCCAGGCCCACCTTACCGATGAAGTCCGAGCCGGTGTAGTTCGCGGCCAGCCCATCGTCTTCGAGCCGGTCCAGATCGCTCTGGGTGAGCCGTCCGATGTAGCCGATCACGTGCGAGCCCACTTCTCCGTTGGGATAGTGCCGGAACAACCGTGCCTGGATGTCTACGCCGGGGAAGCGGAACTTGTTGGCCGCGAATCTGGCGACCTCCACGTCGTTGAGCCGGGTGCGGATGGGCAGGCTGGCGAAGTCGTGACCCTCCTCCAGCAGCTTGCGGAAGCGCTTGCGATCCTTGGGCGCGACCTCGACCACCGTGGCCAATTCGTTGATCAGCGATTCCAAGTCGCCGACCTTCGACGGGGTGATCTCCAGCGTATACGCAGCGTAATTGTGCGCGATCACCGCACCGTTGCGATCCAGGATGAGTCCGCGGTTGGGAATGATCGGGACGATCGAGATGCGATTGTTCTCGGCCAGCGTATGGTAGTAGTCGTGCTGGAGCACCTGCAGGTAAAAGAACCGGATCAGCAGCAGGAAGAACACGACCAACACGGCGCCGGCGCACAGCACGAGCCGCATCTGAAAGTTGTGCAGCTCCTTCTGGTGGTCGCGCAGTTCGGCCCGCCGGCCACCTCCCAGGACGATCGGGTCGCGCTCTTCGCGCGCAGCTAGCCGACGGAAAATGCGCAGCCTAGACAGCATCCGGGTGGGACCTCGGCCGCAGCGGCACGCGTATAACGTTGAACAAGAGGGGCCACATCCCGGCCCCCAACAGACTGGGCACGAAGTACAGCGCCCCCGGAAAATCGGCACCGGCCATCAGACGCACGCCCAGCATGATGACCTGGGAGGCGATCAGGATCGCCAGCACGTGCACGATCTGGTGCCGCATGCCGAACATCACGATCCTGCGATGCAGCAAGATGGCCAGGTACATCAGTACGGCATAAGCCAGCGCGTGCTGGCCGAACAGGCTGCCGTCGGCCACATCCATGATCAGACCCAGCAACCAAGCCGGCAGGAAACCCACCCGCCGGGGGTGGTAGACCACCCAATAGATGAGTGTCAGCGCGATAAAATCCGGACGGATCTGCTGCAGCAGACCGGGCAGGGCGAACAGGTCCAGCACCAAGGCGCTGAGCAGGGTAAGGGCGATGTAGCGCGTCTTCACCGGCAGCAGGATCTCTTGCGGGGAGGTCCTGCCGCTGGGCGGTGCACGCAGCCAGTCGAGATTCACTTCTTTGCCCTCTTGCCCTTGAGTCCGGGCTCGTCGTCCGTCACCGGGTTCTCCGGCTTACGCTCCGTGGTGGACACGATCAGCACTTGGCCGAAGCTGGTCACGCTGGCGGCCGGCGTGCAGGTGATGCGGGCGAAAGCGTAGGCGGCATTACGCTCGATGTTGGATACCACCGCTACCGGAAGGCCCGGTGGGTAGGTGCCGTCAATGCCGGAGGTGACCAGCAGGTCGCCATTCTGAATATCGGCATTCACCGGCATGAAGCGCAGCTCCAGCGTGCCGTCGTAGCCGATGCCGAAGGTGACTCCGCGCAAACCGCTGCGCACCGATTGGATCGGTATAGCCTGCTCTTTATCGGTGACCAAAGTGACCTCCGACACCCACGGAAAGACGCGCGTAACCTGGCCGACCACGCCCGCTTCATCGACCACCGCTTGGCCGGCCTTCACACCGTGCTGAAAGCCCCTGTCCACCACCACCCGTCGGGTAAAGGGGTCGCGATTCGAGTAGAGCATCTCGGCCGCGATGAAATCGCGCGGCGACCGCTCGCGCAGCCCGAGCAGCTGGCGCAAATGCTGGTTCTCGCTCTCGAGGGATTTCCCCACCTGCAGGGCGGCGGTGCTGAGCAGCTCCTGCCGCCTCAGTTGCTCGTTGTCGCGCTGCAGCTGGGACTGGGTCACGAAGAACTCGCCAATGCGGGAGGCCACCGCGCTGGGCAGCGAGGACAGCCGCTGCAGCGGGTATACCACCGCCGCGATGCCCTGGCGCAGGACCTGGAGGTAGTTGAAACGGGCGTCCGCCACCAGCAGGACGACCGACAGGATCGAGAAGAAAGTGAATCGGGTGAGGAGGCTCGGACCGCGCTTGAAGAACGGTGGCGGCGAGTATTCCATGGGCTGACTACGGTTGACGGGCGAGTGGCAGAGCGCCTGCCTTCAAGCAAGAAGCGTGCGGCGCCGCGAAGGGTCGAGGACGGCGCCGCGCGGGACGGGCCACGCTCCTCAGTCGCTGGTGAAGATGCTGCCGAGCTTGTCCATCTTGTCCAGGGCTTTGCCCGAGCCGCGCACCACGCAGGTCAGCGGGTCGTCGGCCACGATGACAGGCAGCCCGGTTTCCTCCATCAGCAGGCGGTCTATGTCGCGCAGCAACGCGCCACCTCCCGTGAGTACCATCCCCTTCTCGGCGATGTCGGCCCCCAACTCCGGCGGCGTCTGCTCGAGGGCCGACTTGACCGCGCTGACGATGGCGTTGAGGGGCTCGGTCAGCGCCTCCAAGATCTCGTTGCTGGAGATGGTGAAGCTGCGCGGGATGCCCTCGGCCAGGTTGCGACCCTTGACCTCCTTTTCCTTCACCTCGCTGCCCGGGAAGGCCGAGCCGATCTCCTTCTTGATCTCCTCGGCGGTGGTTTCGCCGATCAGCATGCCGTAGTTGCGGCGGATGTAGTTGATGATGGCCTCGTCGAACTTGTCACCGCCCACGCGCACCGAGCCCGAGTAAACGATCCCGCCCAGAGAAATCACGCCGACCTCGGTGGTGCCACCGCCGATGTCCACCACCATCGAGCCGGTCGCCTCCTCCACCGGGAGCCCGGCGCCGATCGCCGCCGCCATCGGCTCTTCGATCAGTTCGACCTTGCGGGCCCCGGCGCCGTAGGCCGATTCGCGGATGGCGCGACGCTCCACCTGCGTCGAGCCGCAGGGCACGCAGATCACGATGCGCGGGCTGGGCGAGAACAGGCGGTTGTCATGCACCTTCTTGATGAACTGCTTGAGCATCTGCTCGGTCACGGTGAAGTCGGCAATCACACCGTCCTTCATCGGCCGGATGGCGATGATGTTGCCCGGCGTGCGGCCCAGCATCTGCTTCGCGGCCAGCCCCACCTCTTGGATCACTTTCTTGCCGTTGGGGCCGCCTTCCTGCCGAATGGCGACGACCGAGGGCTCGTTCAGGACGATGCCCTTGCCGCGCACGTAGATCAGGGTATTGGCTGTGCCGAGGTCGATGGCGAGATCGTTCGAGAAGTAACCGCCAAGGAATCCGAACATGAAGCTCCTGCCCTCGTGGAGTCGATGGTGTGTAAAGGGAAACGTTTATAATACTCTACTTGAAGAATGCCTTGGAAGCGCCGGCCCCGTCTGGCGCCGGTCCGAAAGCTGCCCGTCGCTGAAAATCCAATGAGTCTTTCTCTGGACGACGTGAGACGCCTCGCCCAACTCGCCCGCCTCGAAATCTCCGACGCGGAGGCGCAACAAATTCTGGCTCAGTTGCAAGCCATCTTCGCGTTGATCGGAGAGCTGCAGTCGGTCGATACCCGCGGCATCGAGCCGATGTCCCACGCCCGGGACGTGCCCCTGCGCTTGCGCGAGGATCAGGTGACCGAGCGGGACCAGCATGAGCTGTTCCAGAGCATCGCACCGCAGGTCGAGGCCGGGCTCTACCTGGTGCCGAAGGTCATTGAGTAGGCAACCGGCGGGCGAGCGGAAGGAGGGGGCAAACCGAGAGCGTTGACCGCTCCCGCCGGTGCCTACCCGCCCCCTGTCGCATGATGATCAACTTCAGTCTGGCTGAATTGTCGAACGCCCTCGCCCGGAAAGAGATTTCCAGCGTCGAGCTGACCCAACTGTTTCTCGACCGCGCGCGACGGCTGAACCCCGAGCTCAACGCTTTCGTCACCCTAGACCCGCAGGCGAGCCTTGCTCAGGCACGCGCCGCGGACGAGCGCATCGCCCGGGGCCAGGCGCAACCGCTGACCGGCATTCCAGTGGCGCTCAAGGACATCCTCTGCACCAAAGGCTGGCTGACGACTTGCGGCTCGAGAATGCTGTCCAACTTCGTGGCGCCCTACGATGCCCACGTGGTCGAGAAGCTGCGGGGCGCGGGTGCGGTCAATCTGGGGAAGACCAACATGGACGAGTTCGCAATGGGCTCGTCCAACGAAACCTCCCATTACGGTCCGGTCCCAAACCCTTGGGATCGCGGCGTGGTCCCGGGCGGTAGCTCGGGCGGCTCGGCGGTCGCGGTGGCAGCCCGCTTGGCGCCGGCCGCGCTCGGCACGGACACCGGCGGCTCCATCCGACAACCCGCAGCCATGTGCGGCATTTCCGGATTGAAGCCAACCTACGGCGTGGTGTCCCGTTACGGGTTGATCGCCTTCGCTTCCAGCCTGGACCAGTGCGGCCCGATGGCGAAGTCCGCCGCCGACCTGGCCTTGTTGCTCAGCGTAGTTGCGGGGTTCGATGCCCGCGACTCGACCAGTCTCGAGCGAGCGAGCGAGGATTACTCGCACGCGCTGAACCAGCCGATTGCGGGCTTGCGCATCGGCTTGCCGAAAGAGTTCTTCGGCGATGGTCTCGCTCACGACGTTGGCCGTGCGGTGCAAGCGGCGGTAGCCGAATATCAAAGGCTGGGCTGCCAGGTGGTGGACGTCGATCTGCCGCAGACTCGCTTGTCGGTCCCGGCCTATTACGTGCTCGCGCCAGCCGAAGCCTCCAGCAACCTGGCCCGCTTCGACGGTGTGCGCTATGGCTACCGGGCGCCCCAGTACGCCGACCTGCGCGACATGTACATGAAGACCAGGGCGCAGGGCTTCGGCTCCGAGGTCAAGCGCCGGATACTGGTCGGAACCTACGTGCTGTCTCACGGCTATTACGACGCCTACTACCTGCAGGCCCAAAGGATCCGGCGTCTGATCGCGCAGGACTTTGCGGAAGCCTTCCAGCGCTGTGACGTCATCATGGGGCCGACTTCGCCGACGACGGCCTTCAAGCTCGGGACCAAGACCGCCGATCCAGTGCAGATGTACCTCAGCGATATCTACACCATTCCCGCGCCGCTCGCCGGCATCCCCGGGCTGTCCATACCCTGTGGTTTCGGGGACGGCAAGCTCCCGGTGGGGCTTCAGATCATGGGCGATTACTTCCAGGAAGCGCGCATGCTCAACCTAGCGCACCAGTATCAGCGGGTCACCGACTGGCACCTTCGTATGCCTCCCGGACTCGATTAGCGTGAAGACGAAAGGAAAGGACCAGATCCTGTCTGTCAGACAAGGAACTGCGTGATGCAGTGGGAAGTCGTCATCGGCCTGGAAACGCACGCTCAGCTGTCCACCGCAGCGAAGATGTTCTCCGGCGCGTCCACGGCGTTCGGTTCCGCACCCAACACCCAGGCTTGCGCGGTGGATCTTGCGCTGCCCGGCGTGCTTCCGGTGGGGAACAAGGGCGCGGTGGAGCGGGCCATCCGGTTCGGGCTCGCAGTCGGCGGGACCATCAGGCGGCGCTCGGTGTTCGCGCGCAAGAACTACTTCTACCCCGACCTCCCCAAGGGCTACCAGATCAGCCAATATGAGCTGCCCGTGGTGCAGGGCGGCCGCATTCCGATCCGGCTGGGTGCGATCGAAAGAATCGTCCGTTTGACCCGCGCGCATCTGGAAGAAGACGCCGGCAAATCGTTGCACGAGGACTTCCGTGGCACGAGTGGGATCGACCTCAACCGGGCCGGCACGCCGCTGTTGGAGATCGTGTCGGAGCCTGACATGCGCAGCGCCGAGGAAGCGGTGGCCTACGCCAAGACGCTGCACACGCTGGTGCGCTGGATCGACATCTGCGACGGCAATATGCAGGAGGGTTCTTTCCGCTGCGACGCCAACGTCTCGGTCCGCCCAAACGGCAGCGACCAGCTCGGTACCCGCTGCGAGATCAAGAACCTCAACTCGTTCCGCTTCCTGGAGCGTGCCATCGAATACGAAGTGCGGCGCCAGATCGAGATCCTTAGCGCGGGCGGGAAGGTCGTGCAGGAGACCCGGCTTTACGACCCGGACCGCGACGAGACGCGTTCCATGCGATCCAAAGAAGACGCCCAAGATTACCGCTATTTCCCGGACCCCGACCTGCCGCCCCTCGAGGTGACCGAGGCTTGGGTGGAGCAGGTGCGCCGAGGCCTGCCCGAGTTGCCCGACGCCAAGCGCGAGCGGTTCCAGCGCGAGTTCGGGTTGCCCGTCTACGATGCGTCCGTGTTGACCGCGAGCCGTGAAATAGCGACCTATTTCGAAGATACCGTCCGCGCGCTTCCCGGTCAGGCGAAGCTGTGCGCCAACTGGGTGATGGGGGAACTGTCCGGCCGGCTGAACAAGGAGGGACTCGACATCGCTCAGTCGCCGATCCCGGCGGCCGTCCTCGCGGCTCTGCTCAGGCGCCTCGCCGACGGCACTATTTCAGGCAAGATCGCGAAGAGCGTGTTTGAGGCCCTGTGGGAAGGCGGCGGGGACGCCGACCAGATCATCGAAGCGCGAGGACTGAAGCAGATCTCCGACACCGGCGAGATCGAGAAAATCGTGGAGGCGATCATCCTGGCCAACCCCGCACAGGTGGCGGAGTTTCGAGCAGGCAAACAAAAGGCTTTCAACTTCTTCGTCGGCCAGGCCATGAAAGCCAGCCAGGGCAAGGCCAACCCAGGACAGCTCAACGAGATCCTGCGCCGGAAGCTCTCAGGATAAGACCGGGGCTACACACAAGCGCCGCCTGCCCACAGAGCTGGGATCAGCGCTGCGTCAGTTCGAGGAAGCGCTTCCGGTCTCCCTCGTACTTGACCTTGATCACCTCGATTTCCGCCTTGTGCCGGTCGATCTCGGCTTGGATGCTATGGACCTCGCTCCTCTGGTCTGCCAGGTCCAGTTCCAGACCATTGGGAACCCGCTTGCCGGCGTTGGTGAAGGTGGCTATCTGCTGCTGTAAGCTGGCGAGTCTATCCTGCGCCTTCTTGAGGCGCGGCTCCAACCCCTGGATCGCCTGCAGCGGGAGTTGGAGGGTGCGGTCGCGGTGCTCGTCAATCTCCTTCGCGCTGGTGTACGTATTGACCAACGCCAAGTCGCGCCGTCGTTGCTCGAAGCTGCGCTGTTTTTCTTCCCGCTCGCGGACGGCCTTTTCCCCAGTCTTCTCTTCGGTCGCCTTGCGCTGTTCCAGCGTGATGGCAGGATCCCATTTGCGGATCGTGAGCCCCTGCCTGCTCATTTCCTGGGCGGCCTGGTCCTTGTATTCGAGGGGGATGACCTCGCTGTAATGGGTAACCCCCCTCTCATCGGTCCACTTGAAGATCTTCGCGGCCGTGGCTGCATCAGCCCGGGCCAGCGCGAGCGCCAATCCAGCCGCAACGACCACAGGCTTAGCCCGCATGCTTTTGAACTCCGTATTGACACCGATAACGCATGATCCCCTGCAACTCGCGTGCCATTCCTCGCGCTTCCAGGTAACGGGTCAAGTCATCCAGGGTGGCGATGCTAGCGACCGGCAGGCGGAACTCTCGTTCCACCTCCTGCACCGCCGAAAGCACGCCTTGGCCGCGCTCCATACGGTCCAACGCGATCACGACGCCGCACGGACTCCCGCTCTCGGCGCGTATGAGGTCGACCGACTCGCGCACAGACGTTCCGGCCGAAATCACGTCGTCCACGATCAGCACGCGGCCCGCAAGCGGCGCCCCGATGATCACGCCGCCCTCGCCGTGATCCTTCGGCTCCTTGCGGTTAAAGGAGATCGGCACATTTCGACCATTTTCGGCAAGAGCCACCGCTGCGGCCGTCACTAGAGGAATGCCCTTGTAGGCCGGGCCGAACAGCTGGTCGAACGCGATCCCCGAGTCCAGGATGGCTTTCGCGTAAAATTGTCCGAGCCGTTGCAACGAGGCGCCGTCGTTGAACAGCCCGGCGTTGAAGAAGTAAGGCGAGATGCGGCCCGCCTTGGTGGTGAACGATCCGAAACGCAGAACGTTGCGCTCCAACGCGAACGCGATGAAGTCCTGGCGAAAGCTCAGATCCGGTTCCCTTTGCGCATCATCACGCTGAATCTAAACGGGCTGCGCTCAGCCGTCAACAAAGGTTTGCTGCGCTGGCTGCTGCGTCAGAACGCTAGCGTCGTCTGCGTGCAGGAAATCAAGGCACAGGCGGCGGATCTCACGGATGCCATGCGCAATCCGACCCCGTTGCAGGGATACTTTCACTTCGCCGACAAGAAGGGCTACAGCGGCGTGGGTCTTTACTGCGCACGCCAAGCGGATCGGCTCATCGCGGGCGTTGGAATCCCGGACATCGACGCCGAGGGACGCTATCTCGAAGCACAGTTCGGTGAGCTGAGCGTGGTGTCCTTCTATCTGCCGTCCGGCTCCAGTTCGCAGGAGCGGCTGGCGGTCAAGTTCAGCTTCCTCGAGCGGGTGATTCCCCGGCTGCATGCGCTGGCAGCCGGCAGGCGAGAGATCATCGTTTGCGGCGACTGGAACATCGCGCATCGGGAAATCGATCTGAAGAACTGGCGCTCGAATCAGAACCACCCAGGCTTTCTTCCGCAGGAGCGTGCCTGGCTCTCCGGGGTATTCGACAAGCTGGGCTACGTGGATGTGTTCCGCCGGCTCGACCCGCGCCCGGAACAGTACACCTGGTGGTCCAACCGCGGCCAGGCTTGGGCCAAGAACGTGGGCTGGCGCATCGACTACCAGATCGCCACGCCGGGCATCGCCGCGAAGGCGGTCAAGGCGTCGATCTACAAGGCGAAGCGTTTCTCGGATCACGCTCCGCTGATCATCGACTATGACTATGAGTTTCTGTGATTCGTGACTCGTGATTCGTCTCGATCGTGTGTTTTGCTCGGTGCGAATGAATCAGCCTGGCCTATCGCTGGCGTCCCAGACTGCTCGGCGCGAATCACCAGTTACGAGTCACGAATCACGGCCTTTCTCGTTCCACGGTGCCACCCACCAGAGCAGCAGCATCCCCGGAACCGCCAGCAACGTGCACAGCAGGTAGAAGTGAAACCAGCCGGTCTGCTCGACGATCCAGCCGGTAGTGGCGTTGATCAGCGTGCGCGGCACAGCCGCCAGGCTCGTGAACAAGGCAAATTGGGTGGCGGTGTAGCGCGGGTTGGTCGTGCGCGCGATGAACGCCACGAACGCCGCCGTCCCCAGCCCCACGCCCAGCGCCTCGCAGCCGATCGCGCCAGCCAGCGCCATGCGGTCGCCTGGAAGCTGTGACAGAAGCGCGAAGCCGAGTATCGACAACGCCTGCGCCGCGCCGAACACCCACAGCGCGCGGTTGATTCCCAGCTTGACCATCCACAGGCCGCCCAGCAGTCCCCCGAACACGCTCGGCCAAAGCCCGGCATTCTTAGCGATGAGGCCGATCTCCGACTTGCTGAACCCCATGTCGAGGTAGAAGGGGGTGGCCAGTGCGGTGGCCATGCTGTCGCCGAGCTTGTAGAGGAAGACGAAGCCCAGGATTGCCGCCGCCTGGCGCCAGCCGGCACGGCGGACGAACTCGACGAAAGGTTCGACAACGGCATCGCGCAAGGTGCGTGGCGCACCGGGCGGAATGGCCGGCTCCGTGACCAGCAGCGTCATGCCGATGCCAGGCAGCATGAACACGGAGGTGATGACGAAGACGATCGGCCACGGATAGTGGTCGGCCAGCACCAGCGACAGCGAGCCGGGAATCAATCCAGCGATCTTGTAGGCGTTGACGTACACAGCGGTCCCCAGCCCTAACTCGACATCGCTCAGGATCTCACGCCGGTAGGCGTCGAGGACGATGTCCTGGCTCGCGCTCAAAAACGCTGTCAGGCCCGCCAGGCCCGCGATGGAGCGCATGTCGGTCGCCGGCCACAGCCCGCCGATCAGGCTGATCGTCAGCAGCAGGGCGCACTGGCTGATCAACATCCAGCCGCGCCGCCGGCCCAGCCCGGGGAAAGCAAAGCGGTCGAGCAACGGGGACCAGAGGAACTTCCAGGTATAGGGGAACTGAATCAGCGTGAACAGCCCGATGGCCTTGAGGTCCACGTGTTCGGAACGCAACCAGCCCGGAACGAGCGTGAGCAGAACGTACAGCGGCAGCCCCGAGCTGAACCCTGCAAACACGCAGATCAGCATGCGCCGCGTGAAAAGAACCTCGCGCACGGATGGCGGGCTGTCGACCCGAGTTGCAGCCTGCAGCTGGGTTCCAGGCACGCCCGCGTCAGTGGCTATGGCTGCGGACCCCGGTTGAAGCGATACACCGCCAGCGAACCTAACAGGTTGGGCAGGATCGAGACCACCCGGCCTTGGTTCATCACGACGCGCTCGAGGATGCGGATGCCGTGATCCGCGCAAAACGCTTCGAAATCGCGGAGCGTGAACAGATGCACGTTGGGCGTGTCGTACCACTGATACGGCAGCGTGGGCGACACCGGCATGCGGCCGCGCAGTATCTGCAGCCTGTGTCCCCAGTAACCGAAGTTCGGAAACGTGACAATCGCCTGCCGGCCCACCCGCAGCATTTCGCCGATGATCTGCTCGGTGTGCCGCACCGCTTGCAGCGTCTGGGACAGGATCACGTAGTCGAAGGAGCCGGACTCGAAGCCCGCGAGCCCGGATTCCAAGTTGCTCTGCAGCACGTTTACGCCGTTGCGCACGCTGGCCAAGACGTTGGCATCGTCGATCTCGATGCCGTATCCCATGGCGCGGCGACCCTCCCTGAGATAGCGCAGCAACGAGCCGTCGCCGCAGCCCAGGTCCAGCACCTGCGCCCCGTGCTCGATCCACGCCGCGATAGCGTCGAACTCGGGTCGGCCCGAGAGTCGGTTGTCCGCCGTGGTGGGACGCAATGCTGGGGCAATCGCGCGCGTCATCCGATGTCGACGTTGTCCAGGTAGGCGCGGATCAAGTTATGGTAGCGCTGATCGTCCATCAGAAAGGTATCATGACCGTGAGGCGCATCGATCTCTGCGTACGACACATCTAACCGATTGTCGACCAGAGCCTTGAGGATCTCGCGCGAGCGCGCCGGCGAAAAGCGCCAGTCCGAGGTGAACGATACGACCAGAAATGCGGCCTTCGCACGCGCCAGCGCCTTCGTTAGATCACCGCCATAGTCGGCCGCTGGGTCGAAGTAGTCCAACGCCTTGGTGATGCGCAGATAGGTGTTGGCGTCGAAGTAGTCGGAGAACTTGTCCCCCTGATAGCGCAGGTAGGACTCGATCTCGAACTCCGCGTCGAAGTTGAACTTGAGCGCGCCGTTGCGCAGCGCCCGGCCAAACTTCTCGGCCATGGCGTCGTCGGACAGATAAGTGATATGCCCGATCATGCGCGCCAGGCGCAGCCCCCGCCGCGGAACCACATTGTGCGCGTAGAAATCGCCGCCGTGAAAGTCCGGATCAGTCATGATCGCCTGGCGCGCCACCTCGTTGAAGGCGATGTTCTGCGCCGACAGCTTGGGTGCCGCAGCGATCACCAGGGCGTGACGAATGCGATCCGGGAAGCTCATGGTCCACTGCAGCGCCTGCATGGCGCCGAGGCTGCCGCCCATGACCACGGCGAAGCGCTCGATGCCGAGGTGATCGGCCAGCTGTGCCTGGGTTTGAACCCAGTCCTCGACCGTGACCACCGGAAAATCCGCACCCCAGGGCCGGCCGGTCGCAGGATCGATGCTGGCCGGCCCAGTAGAGCCGTGACAGCCGCCTAAGTTGTTGACACCCACTACGAAGAAGCGATTCGTATCCACTGGCTTCCACGGTCCGACCAGGTTGTCCCACCAGCCGACATTGGGAGGGTTATCGCCGTAGATGCCGGCTACGTGGTGCGACGCGTTGAGCGCGTGGCACACCAGGACCGCGTTGTCGCGCTTCTGGTTGATCCGTCCGTAGGTCTCGTAGGCCAGCTCGTAGCGGTCGATGACCGCGCCGCTGCGCAGCCGGACGGGCCGGTCGAACTGCGCTTTGCGCGCGATGACCACACCAATCGACTCCGGGGCGTTCACGTATCGATCCGGATCAGCACGGCGATCAGGAAGGCGCCCGCGCCTCGGACATTCGGCGCATCATCTGCCGCACCGCGTCCTCCCTCATGGATTGAAACAGCAGCGCCATCTCGTCCGCCTTGGCCAGCACCGCCTGAACGTCGTAGGTCAGGTCGCGCCGCAGCAGGATATCGTTGGGCGGAATCCAATCTTTGTTGGCGTTATCGTGGAGGCGATAGGACACTCGGTAGCGGAGCTGGTATTCCGCCACCTGCCCGGCTGTGGTCAGCGATAGGATCTGCGTCTCCTGTATTTCGCTCAGCACCTGCAGCACGACCTGTGCGTCCTCCGGACGCGCAACGAGCTTCGGCTGGCTGCCACTGGCGATGTAGCGTTTCAAATCGCCGGCGAAAGAACCGTAGGCGGGCGCATCGATGTACAGAGTCTGGAATGGCAACGCACGCGCCGCGCTCTGCTGGAAGCCGCAGGACGCCAGTGTGGCCGACACCAGCAACAGCAATGCCACTATGTCGTGAGCACGCCAGCTCGTCATACGTGGTTCGTGACCCGTGCTTCGCAATGCCGTCGCTTCACGTCACCGGCCTCACACGACCACGTTGACCAGCCGGCCCGGCACCACGACGACTTTCTTCACAGTCTGTCCGGCGATGTACTTCAGCGCCGTCGGGCTGGTGACGGCCAAGTCCTCGATCACTGCGCGTGACGCGTCGCTCGGGACGCGGATGTTGCCACGCATCTTGCCGTTGATCTGCAGCACGAGCTCGATCTCGTCCTGCACCAGAGCCGCCGGATCTACCTCCGGCCACGACGCTGTGAAGACATCATCGCCGAAGCCCAGCTCGCGCCACAGATCAAAGCATGCGTGCGGTGTAATCGGCGCCAGGATCCGGAGCAGAATATGGATGGCTTCGTGCACGAACTGCTGCCGGTACCGCGGACCATCGAGATAGGCAGCCTCACCGCTTACGACTTCCTGCAGCCCGAGCGGGTTCTGGAGCGCGTTCAGGATCTTCATTGCTCCCGAGACGCAGGTGTTGAACTGGAGCTTCTGGAAGTCGAAGTTCACCTGTCTCAAAATTGCATGCACTTCGCGCCGCTTCGATGCGCCCGCGGGATCGCGTCGGTTCCAATCTGGAGGGTACAGGTACGCTGACTGCGGCTGGCGCCCCTCGGATTCCTGTTCGAGAATCCCACGGTAATCGTAGACAAAGGTCCACAGACGTTTCAGAAACCGGAACGCACCTTCCACGCCCGCGTCCGACCACTCCAGTGTCTGCTCGGGCGGAGAGGCGAACATCATGAACAGCCGCGCGGTGTCCGCGCCGTATTGGTCGATCAGCGCCTGCGGGTCGATGCCGTTGTTCTTGGACTTCGACATGGTCCCCACCCCGCCCGACTCGACCGGATACCCGTCCGCCTTGAGCTTGGCGCCGATGCGCTGCCCGCGCTCGTCCACCACCAGCTCCACATCGCCGGGGTTGTAGTAAACGACGCGGCCAGTATCGATCTTGCGGAAAAATATCTCGTTCAGCACCATCCCTTGCGTGAGCAGGTTGGTGAAAGGCTCGTCCAGCTTCACCAGCCCGAGGTCGCGCATCACCTTGGTCCAGAAGCGGGAGTACAACAGGTGCAAGATGGCGTGCTCGATGCCGCCGATGTACTGGTCCACCGGCAGCCAGTACGGGACGCGTTCGTCCACCATGGCGCGCGCGTTGTCCGGACACGCATGGCGCATGTAGTACCAGGACGAATCCACGAAGGTGTCCATGGTGTCGGTTTCGCGCCGGGCCCGGCCGTCGCACTTCGGGCACCGAGCCTCCACGAACGCGGGCGTCCTGGCGAGCGGGTTGCCGGTACCGTCCGGCACCAGGTCCTCGGGTAGGACCACGGGCAACTGGTGGTCCGGGACCGGCACGCATCCGCAGCTGTCGCAATAGATGAGCGGAATAGGCGTGCCCCAGTAGCGCTGCCGCGATATGCCCCAGTCGCGCAGCCGGTACTGGACGCGCTTGCGGCCCAGGCCCCTCTTGTCCAGGGCCGCAGCAATGGCCTCCACCGCCGCCTGAAACTCGAGGCCGTCGAACGGCCCGGAGTTCACAGTGATGCCGTACTCGGCGTAGGCGTCTCTCCAGGGCGCGACCATATCCTGGTACGCTCCGGTTTTGGACGCGATCACGCACTTGATCGGCAGGCGATAGCGGATCGCGAACTCGAAATCGCGCTGGTCGTGCGCCGGCACTGCCATCACCGCGCCTTCGCCGTATCCCATGAGCACGTAATTGGCCACCCAGACCGCCAGCTTGTCGCCGGACAGCGGATGGATCACGTACAGCTCGGTAGGCATGCCCTTCTTGTCTTGTGTGGCAAGCTCCGCCTCCATCACTGGGCCGCGCTTGCATTCTTCGACGAAGGCCGCCAGCTGCCGATTGGTGGCGGCGGCTCTGGCCGCGAGCGGATGCTCGGCCGCCACCGCGCAGTATGTCGCGCCCATGAGCGTATCCGCGCGCGTGGTGAACACCTTCAGCACGCCGCTGCCGTCCTCGTAGGGGAAGCACACCTCTACGCCCTCGCTGCGCCCGATCCAGTTGGCCTGCATCACCTTCACGCGCTCGGGCCAGCCGGGCAGACTGTCGAGCGCCGTCAGCAGCTCGTCGGCGTAAGCGGTGATCCGCATGTAGAACATCGGAATCTCGCGCTTCTCCACCAGGGCGCCGGTGCGCCAGCCGCGGCCGTCGATCACCTGCTCGTTCGCGAGCACGGTCTGGTCCACAGGGTCCCAGTTCACCACACCGGTGGTCTTGTACACCAGCCCCTTGTCCAGCATGCGCAGGAACAGCCACTGATTCCACCGATAATAATCGGGCCGGCAGGTCGCCAGCTCGCGCTCCCAGTCGATAGCGAAGCCCAGCGACTTGAGCTGTTTCTTCATGTAGGCGATGTTGTCGTTGGTCCACTTGGCCGGCGGCACGCCGTTGGCCATCGCCGCGTTCTCAGCCGGCAGGCCGAATGCATCCCAACCCATGGGCTGGAGCACGTTGTAGCCTTTCATGCGGTGATAGCGTGCGAGCACATCGCCGATGGTGTAGTTGCGCACGTGCCCCATGTGCAGCTTGCCGGACGGATACGGGAACATGGACAGGCAATAGTACTTGGGGCGGTCCTTGCGCTCGACCGCGCGGGCCGCCTCGGCCTGCTCCCAGTCCGCCTGCACTTGCTTTTCGAGCTCGCCGGGGTTGTACTGCGGCTGCATCATGATCGGTGATATAGCTTGTAAAGTGCGAAATTATACCTGCAGCCTGACGCCGAGCATCCGCACCGGTCAACAACGGGCCGCGCGCGACTGTCCGACACGGCACGGGTATAATCGCGCACACCTGCATCGACCGCTACGTGATCTCCAGCGACATCCTCGCCCGCCTCAACCCGCAGCAGCTCGAGGCTGTGACCTTGCCGCACGTTTCCGCCCTGATTCTGGCCGGCGCGGGCAGCGGCAAGACCCGCGTGCTCACCACCCGCGTCGCCTGGCTCATCCAAACCGGCCAGGTCGGCCCGCATGGCATCCTGGCAGTCACGTTTACCAACAAAGCGGCGCGCGAGATGCTCACTCGCATCTCCGCTATGCTGACGCTCAGCACGCGGGGCATGTGGGTCGGCACCTTCCACGGCCTGTGCAACCGCATGCTGCGCGCGCACTACCGCGACGCCGGCCTGTCCCAGACGTTTCAAATCCTGGACAGCCAGGACCAGCTGGCGCTGATCAAGCGCCTGCTCAAGTCTCTCGACGTCGACGACGAACGTTTCCCCCCGCGCGAGCTACAGTATTTCATCAACGGCAACAAAGAGGCCGGGCTACGCCCGGCGGCCGTGGAGGCGTACGACGCGCACTCGAAGCGGCTGACCGAGCTGTACGCGCAGTACGACCAGCAGTGCAACCGCGAAGGGGTCGTTGACTTCGCGGAACTGCTGCTGCGCTGCTTCGAGCTGCTGTCGCGCAACGAGATCCTGCGCAGCCACTATCGCCACCGCTTTGCCCACATCCTGGTAGACGAGTTCCAGGACACCAGCCGCTTGCAGTACCTGTGGCTCAAGCTCCTGGCCGGGAGCGACAACGCCATCTTTGCGGTCGGCGATGACGATCAGGCGATCTATGCCTTTCGCGGCGCCTCGGCGCAAAACCTGTTCGAATTCGAGCGCGAATTCGCGAACGGCAGCCTCATCAAGCTGGAGCAAAACTACCGCAGCCAGGGCCAAATCCTGGACGCGGCCAACGCGCTGATCAATCACAACAGCAAGCGCCTGGGCAAGGATCTGTGGACCGACGCCGGGAAGGGCGAGCCGTTGCGCGTCTACGAAGCAGCGAGCGACGCAGACGAAGCGGGCTTCATTCTGCAGGAGGTGAAGAGCCTGCGATCCGAGGGTGTGGCCTTGTCCGAGATGGCGCTGCTGTACCGCTCCAATGCGCAGTCGCGGGTGCTGGAGCACGCGCTGTTCAACGCCGGTTTGCCCTACCGCGTGTATGGCGGTCTGCGCTTCTTCGAGCGCCAGGAGATCAAGCACGCGCTGGCCTACCTGCGGCTGGTTGCTAACCCCGATGACGACGGCGCGTTCGCGCGTGTGGTGAACCTGCCGGCACGGGGTGTGGGTAGCCGCACCCTTGAGCAGCTCCAGGATATCTCCAAGCAAAGAGGCGTAAGCCTGTGGCAGGCAGCCTGCGCCAACCCGCCGGCCGGCAAGTCGGGGCAGGGGGTGAGTGCATTCATTCGCTTAATCGAAGGCCTGCGCCAGGACTGCCTGGCGCTGGCGCTGCCCGAGATGGTGGAGCTGGTGGTCGAGCGCAGCGGCCTGAAGGGTTACTACCAGGCCGAGCGTGACGCTAAAGACCGCATCGAGAACCTGGAGGAACTGCTTAACGCGGCAGCCGGGTTCGATGCCGAAGGCGTCGCGCTGGTGCGCGCGGAAGACAGCGCGACCATCGGCTCGCCGGAGCAGGATGCGCCCGCTGGCGACCCGCGGCTGCGCATTCTGAACGATTTCCTCGCTCATGCCGCATTGGAAGCGGGCGAACACCAAGCCGCTCCCGGCCAGCAGGCGCTGCAGCTCATGACGGTGCATTCGGCCAAGGGCCTGGAGTTCGACGCCGTATTCATCAGCGGGCTCGAAGAGGGGCTGTTTCCGCACGACAACAGCCTGGACGAAGCCGACGGCGTGGAAGAGGAGCGACGGCTGATGTACGTGGCGCTGACGCGTGCGCGGCGTCGGCTGTATCTGAGCCATGCGCAGACGCGGATGCTGCATGGTCAGACGCGCTACAACATCGCCTCGCGCTTCCTGCGCGAGATCCCGGAGCACCTAGTACGGCGGGTCAACGGCGCGAGGATGGCCGGCGCGGCCCACACGGTTAGTGCTTACGCAGTACCTTCGGCTGCGTCGCCGTGGCGCGTGGGCCAGGACGTAGTGCATCCGAAGTTCGGTCCGGGAGTGATCGTAAGTGTCCAGGGACGCGGCTCGGACGCACGCGTGATGGTGAATTTCCGCGACGGCATGAAAGAACTGGCGCTGGAGTACGCCAAGCTGGCTCCCGCCTAGGGGTAGCGCAACCACAGCGGCTTGCCTAGACGTCGAGACGCAGAGGCGTGGCGGCGTCTTCGATGTGGCGCAAGAGGATGCGGCGGAAGCGCTCGGGGTCGTGAGCGTGAGTCAGTTCTCCGGGACGCGGCAGGTGGAAATCATACAGCCGGGAGACCCAGAAGCGCAGCGCGCCTGCACGCAGCATCACCGGCCAGGCTACACGCTCCGCCTCTGTGAACGGCCGCACCTGCTTGTATCCAGCGAGCAGCGCCGTAGCAAGCGCCTGGTTCAGCGCACAGTCGGCGTTCATACACCAGTCGTTCACCGCGACGGCAACGTCGTAGATCAGCACGTCGACGCAGGCGAAATAGAAATCGATGAAGCCGCCGACGCGCGGTTCATGGTGCGGCAGGCTGTCGTGGAACAGCACGTTGTCGCGGAACAGATCCGCATGGATCACACCACGCGGCAGATTGTCATGGCGGTGGCCAGCCTGAAAGCGGATTTCCGATTTGAGCAGGTCGACGTCGTCCTTGCCCAGAAACGGGTAGATCTCCGGTGCCACGGCGGTCCACCATCTGGGCCCGCGTAAGTTCTCGAGGTGCCCACCGTAGGTTTGGCCGGCCAGGTGCAGCTCCGCCAGCACCTCGCCTACCCGCGAACAGTGCTCCGGCGCAGGTTCCATTACCGGTCGCCCCTCGAGGCAAGTCACAATAGTGGCCGGTTTGCCATTCAGTTCATCCAGAAAGGCGTTGCTCAGGTTGGCGATTGGCTTGGGCGAAGGGATCCCGTGGCTGGACAGGTGCGACATGAGGTCGAGGTAGAACGGCAGTTCGTGGGGTTTGAGCTTTTCGAACAGCGTCAGGACAAAGCGCCCGTGCGTGGTGGTGACGTAGTAGTTGGTGTTCTCGATTCCGGAGGCGATACCGCGCAGATCGACCAGCACACCGATCGAGTAGTGCCTGAGCCAGGCCGCGAGCTGCTCCGGCGTAACGGTGGTGAAGACGGACATGGCGGGCGCAGCCTGCAATCAGAGGTTGAGCTGCGCCTCGCGCTCGGCCGCCGACGGCTCGAAACCGCGCTTTTCATAATGGTCGAAGATGGCTTTCACCACGTCGCTGGGCCGGTCGATAACCTGGATCAGGCCCACGTCCTCGGGGTCGATCATCTTCTCCTCCACCAGGGAGCCGCGGATCCAGTCCATCATCCCGCGCCAGAACGGCTCGTGCACAAGGATCACCGGCATGCGCCGGATCTTGTGTGTCTGCACCAGCGTGAGCGCCTCCATCAGCTCGTCCAGAGTGCCGAAGCCGCCCGGCATCACCACGTACGCCGACGCGAACTTCACGAACATCACTTTGCGCGCGAAGAAGTGCCGGAACGCCTGGCTGATGTCCTGAAAAGGATTGGTCTGCTGCTCGTGCGGCAGCTGGATGTTGAGCCCAACCGAAGGCGAGGGACCGTGGAACGCGCCCTTGTTAGCCGCTTCCATGAGCCCTGGGCCACCGCCCGAAATCACGGTGAAGCCGGCGTCGGAGAGCTGCCGGGCGATCTGCTCCGTCAGCTCGTAGTACGGGTGACCGGGCAACACGCGCGCGCTGCCGAAGATGCTGACGGCAGGCCGAATGCCGTTCAAACGCTCGGTGGCTTCGGCGAATTCTGCGATAATCTCGAACACGCGCCACGCCTCTCTCCCTGACCAGGACTTCTCGATCAGCTCGGGCGCCAGGGGTCTTGGGATCTTGTCTGCGGGGTTCATCGTTCGTCGGTTGTCTGAAGGCGGCGCGCTGGTCGGCGCCCGAAGCGCCGGCGGTGGGTCGAGGCTCGCGTGCGCGCTGGACCTGCGCTCACGCGGGCGCTACGGAGAACTGCGCCGGTGCCGAAATGAAAACGCTTCTGCTGGTTGACGCTTCGTCCTATCTGTACCGGGCATTCCACGCGCTGCCCGATCTGCGGACCAAGGCGGGGGAGCCGACCGGCGCTATCTATGGCGTGCTCAACATGCTCCGCCGCCTGCACAAGGAAGTGCCGGCGGATTATAGCGCCTGCGTATTCGACGCAAAAGGCAAGACCTTCCGCGACCACTGGTACCCGCAGTACAAGGCCAGCCGCCCGCCCATGCCCGATGACCTGAGCGCGCAGGTCGGTCCGCTGCACGAGTCCATCCGTGCTATGGGTTGGCCGCTGCTCGAAGTCGAAGGCGTCGAGGCCGACGATGTCATCGGTACCCTGGCGCTGGAGGCCGAAAGCCAGGGCATCCGCACGGTCATTTCGTCAGGGGATAAGGATCTTACCCAGCTGGTGGACCCGCTGGTCACGATGGTAAACACGATGTCGGACGAGACGTTCGACGAAGCCGGCGTCGCGGCCAAGTTCGGCGTAAAGCCGGAGCGCATCGTCGATTACCTTACGTTGGTCGGCGACAGTGTGGACAACATCCCGGGGGTGGACAAGGTCGGGCCCAAGACCGCGGCCAAGTGGCTCAGCCAGTACGCAACGCTCGATAACCTGCTGGCCCACGCCGACGAGATCGGCGGCGTGGTCGGCGAGAACCTGCGCAAGGCGAAGGACTGGCTGCCCCAGGCGAGGCGTCTGCTCAAGCTAAGGCGCGATGTGCAGCTGCCGGTCAGGGTCGAGGAACTCAAGCACGTGGCGCAAGACAACGCCAAGCTGGCCGAACTGTTCGAACGCTTCGAGTTCCGAACCTGGCAACGAGAGCTGGGCGAGGCGGGTCGTTCCGATCCGGCTCGGCCACCGCCTGATGCCCAGCCCCGGGAGTACGAGCCCATTCTCGGCGCGGATCAGCTCGCAGCGTGGCTGGCGCGAATCGACGGCGCCGAGCTGACCTCGGTGGACACGGAGACCACCAGTTTCGACCCGCTGACCGCTATGCTAGTCGGCATTTCGCTGTCGGTCCAGCCAGGCAGCGCCGCCTATCTGCCGCTTGCTCATCATTACGCCGGCGCGCCCGAGCAGCTTCCGTTCGACGACACCGCGGCGCGCCTCAAGAGCTGGCTGGAGGACGCGTCCAAAGCCAAGGTCGGACACAACACCAAATACCACATGCACGTGCTGGCCAACCACGGTATCCGGATGCGCGGCGTGAAGCACGACACATTGCTGGAATCCTATGTGCTGGAGAGCCAAAAGCCGCACGACATGGACAGCCTGGCGCAGCGCCACCTTGGCGTGAAGACCATCGCCTACGAGGACGTGGCCGGCAAGGGCGCTGCGCAGATCGGCTTCGACCAGGTGCCGGTGGAGCGTGCCACCGAGTACGCGGGCGAGGACGCGGACATCACGTTGCAGCTGCACCGGGCGCTGCACCCCGACATCGAGCGCGACGAAAAGCTGGCCTTCATCTACCGCCAGATCGAGATGCCCGTGATGGAGGTGCTCTTCGACATGGAGCGGCACGGCGTGCTGCTGGATACTGACCTGCTGGATGCCCAGAGCCGGGAGCTAGGCGCGCGCATGTTGGACATCGAGAGGCAGGCGCAAGAGCAGGCCGGGCAGCCATTCAACCTCAGCTCCCCCAAACAGATCCAAGAGCTGCTGTTCGACAAGCACCAGCTGCCGGTGCTGAAGAAGACCCCCGGCGGTCAACCCTCCACGGATGAAGACGTCCTGCAGGAGCTGGCGCTGAACTATCCGCTGCCCAAGCTGATCCTGGACTACCGGAGTTTGGCAAAGCTCAAGAGCACCTACACCGACAAGCTTCCGCGCATGGTCAACCCGCGCACCGGTCGCGTGCACACCAACTACGCCCAGGCGGTGGCGGTGACCGGACGGCTGTCGAGCAACGAGCCGAATCTGCAGAACATCCCGGCGCGCACGCCGGAGGGACGCCGCATCCGCGAGGCCTTCATCGCGCCACCCGGTCACCGCATCGTTTCGGCCGACTACTCCCAGATCGAGCTGCGCATCATGGCCCACTTGTCGCGCGATGCGAACCTACTGGCTGCGTTCTCCTCCGGGGAGGACGTGCACCGACGGACGGCCTCGGAAATCTTCTCGGTAGCGCCCGAGCAGGTGACCAGCGAGCAGCGGCGCTACGCGAAGGTAATCAATTTTGGGCTGATCTACGGGATGTCGGCCTTTGGGCTTGCCTCTCAGCTCGGTGTCGAGCGCGTTGCCGCCCAGCAGTACATGGACCGCTACTTCGCGCGCTACCCCGGCGTGGCGCAGTACATGCAGCGCACGCGCGAGTCCGCCCGCAACACGGGCTACGTGCAGACCGTGTTCGGGCGCCGCTTGTTCATGGTTGACATCAAGGCTTCCAGCAACCAGCGCCGACAAGCTGCGGAGCGCGCCGCGATAAACGCCCCGATGCAAGGCACAGCCGCGGATCTGATCAAACTGGCCATGATCGCCGTGCACCGCTGGCTGACCGAGCATGCACTGGGCACGGCGCTCATCATGCAGGTGCACGACGAGCTGGTGCTGGAGGTGCCGGAGGCGCAGCTCGCGCCGGTGACCAACGAGCTGCCCGCACTCATGACCGGCGTGGCCAAACTCGAAGTCCCCCTGCTGGTGGACGTCGGCGTCGGCTCCAACTGGGACCAGGCGCACTAGCTGCTCCGAGCGCAGAGACTGCCCGGGCGCGCACTATTACCTGGTTTGGAGGGCTGGGCTGGCAGCTGCGCTGCCTAGGGCAAATTGGATTCGGTGCAGGCGCGCGTAGACGCCGTGGCGCGCGAGTAGCTCCCGGTGGGTGCCGATCTCTACGATGCTACCTTGGTCCAGCACCACGATGCGGTCAGCGTTCTCGATGGTCGAAAGGCGGTGTGCGATGACGATGGTCGTGCGGCCTCGCATCAAGGCCTCCAGGCCCGCCTGCACCTGGCGCTCCGATTCGGAGTCCAGGGCGGACGTCGCTTCGTCCAGCACCAGGATGGGCGCATTCTTCAGCAGCGTGCGCGCGATAGCCAGACGCTGCCGCTGACCGCCGGACAGCTTCACCCCATTCTCGCCCACCAGCGTGCTCAGGCCCTCGGGCAGCGCCTGGATAAACTCCCAGGCGTGGGCAGCCTTGGCGGCAGCAACGATCTCCGCCTCGCTCGCCCCGGCTTTGCCCCCGTAGGCGATGTTGGCCGCGACCGTATCGTTGAACAGCGTCACATCCTGGCTTACCAAACCGATGTTGGCGCGCAGGCTGGCGAGACGGATGCTTTCGATGTCGTGGCCGTCGACGAGTAAGCAGCCGGCGCTGGGGTGGAAGAACCGCGGTACGAGGTTTGCCAGCGTCGTCTTGCCGCTGCCGGACTGACCGACCAGTGCGACGGTTTCGCCTGAGCCTATCTCCAGGCTGATGTCTTTCAGGGCGTGACGCTCGGCGCCGGGATAGCTGAAGGTGAGCCGGTCGAAGCGGATCTGCCCGCGCGTGCGCCCGAGCTCGACCGTGCCGCGGTCGTCCTCCAGCTTCTGATCCACCAGCGCAAACACGCTCTCGGCAGCGGACAATCCGCGCTGCAGATGCTCCGCAATTCCCGTCAGGCGCTTTAGCGGCGCGGTGATCAGCAACATCGCCGCGATGAAAGACACGAAGCTGCCCACGGTGGTCTTATCTGCCTTCACCTCGAGCGTCACTTGGGCGATCACCACCGCCACCGCGATGGCTGCCAGTAGCTGGACGATTGGCACATTGGCGGCGGCGGCGGCCTGCTCCTTGACCAGCAGACGGCGCACGCGGTCGACCGCGTCGCCGAAGCGCCGCGCCTCGTAGGCCTGACCGCCGAAGATCTTGACCACCTTCTGGTTCTCGATGCTTTCCTGCAGCACGTGGTTGACGTCGCCCATGGCTTGCTGCGTCTGCCGTGTGAGCCCGCGCAGCCGGCGGTTGAACAGGCGCACCACGATGGCAATCGGCGGGATCATGACGAAGGTGATCAGGGTGAGCTTCCAGTTCAGCCACAACAGAAACGCCAGAAGCGCGGCGATAGTAACCGAGTCGCGGACCAACACCGTCACCACATAAGTCACCGCGACGGCTATTTGGATGACGTCGAAGGTGAACTTGGAAATCAGCTTCCCGCTCAGGTTGTCGGCGAAATAACCGAGCGGCAGCGCCAGCAAACGAGCGAACATCTGCTGCCGCAGGTCCATGATCACTCGCAGCGACACCCAGTTGCTGGCGTACTGCCCCAGGAAGGAACCGATGCCGCGCACCGCAAACAGCAGCACGATGAGCCAGGGGGCCCAGCGCATCAGCACCGCGTCCTTGTGCACAAAGGTGCCGTCCAGGAAGGGCTGCGCCGCCGCCGGCAGCGCCACCTCGGTGGCCGCGACGATGAGGATGCCGAGAATGGAGACGGCGAACACACGCCAGTGGGGGCGCACGTAGCCGAGTAGGCGCAGGTAGAGGCGAGTGCCGGTCATGGCCGCACCATAGCACTCATTGCGGGAATTTCAAGGGGCGGCGAGGCAGAGCCCAGTCAATGCGCGCTCAGGTCGTCAACCGCCAAGCCCGCGCCTTAAGCCCGTCGAAACACAACGCGGCGCGTCAGCGTCCGGCGAGGATGGCAGCGTAGTCTGCGGCCCAACGGGCGTAGGGCACGCAGTTACGCCCGGCACCGCAGTCGGCCGTAGGGGTCCGCCAGAACCAGAGACGATCAAACTCGTTCATTCCATTGATCTCACAGCCCTTGTCGCCAAGCAGCTTGTTGCCCTTGCAGGCCGACGGCACCACCGGCACAGAGCCGAAGCGGGCGGCGAGGTCGCCCTGTACCTTGGGATCGAGCGTGTGCTCCATCCACAGGTAGGCACAGTTGGGATGTTTGGCATTGACATGCATCATCGTGGTGTCCGACCATCCGGTCGCGCCCTCCTGCGGTACCACACTGGCGATCGGCCTGCCCTCGGAGCGCAGGAAGTTGACCTGGAACGCCCAGGACGAGGACGCCACAGCGGCTGCATTTCTAAAGTCCTCGATCTGTACCCGGGCGTCGTGCCAGTAGCGCCCCACCAGCTTGTGCTGTTCGCGCACCAGCTCGAGTGCGGCTTGGTATTGCTTCTCGTCCAGCGCGTAGGGATCCTTGATGCCGAGCTCCGGCTTGCTTGACATCAGGTACAGAGCAGCGTCGGCAATGTAGATGGGGCCGTCGAAAGCCTGCACCCGACCCTGGTTGGATTTGCCGTCGGACAGTTGCATCGAGGTGAACACTACCTCCCAGCTCTTGGGTGGGGTCTTGAACACGTTGCTGTTGTAGGCGAGCACATTGGAGCCCCATTGGTAGGGCACGCCGAAGTTTTTCCCGTTGACGAAATGCCAGGGTGCCTTTTGCAGCCGTGGGTCGATGATCGTGTAGCTGGGTATGAGGGTGGTATTGATCTCCTGCACGAGTCCGCCGGCGATCAGGCGCAGCCCAGTGTCTCCCGAGGCAACGACCAAGTCGAAACCTCCATCGCTCATCAGGGCCAGCATCTCATCCGAGGTCGTGGCCGTCTTAACGCTTACCTTGCACCCGGTCTTGGCCTCGAAGTCGGTGACCCAGTCGAAGTTCTTATCGGTCTCGCCCCGCTCGATGTAGCTGGGCCACGCAAGGATGTCCACCGCACCTTCGCCTTTGCCGATCTTCTCGATCCGGGCAAGCGCGAACGGCTGGACGACCAGGACGGCCGCCAGGACGGCGAGAATTGCGTCCAACGCGATGCGCGACGAGTTAGATCCCACCCTGAGCCTACTCAGCGTTGTGATGGCATGGCCTGCGCTGCTCCCACCCCGGGGCAAGCTTCAGCCCGAGGTGGGGCGGTTGACGCCCGTAGCGCTAAGCCCCGGGCCCGCACCCTGGTGTCGAGGGGTCGCTCAGACCTCCTTTGCGGTACGACTGCCACGGACAAAGCCGACGGATTGTAGCAAGCCACGCGGCCCTAGTTGAAGGTGTACTGCACCCCCAGCCCAGATCGTACGACCTTGAGGGGTAGGCATTGTACTTGTCCGGTGTCAGCGCTGATGTGTCGCGCACAGCGTAAGTGAAGTACTGCTGTTCGTACAGGTTGTTGACCGCGGCAGTGAAGCGCCATGCCCTACACGCAAGCCGGCTGTCATCGAGGGCTCACAGTGAGCGCCCAGTCGACATGGATTCGCCACGAGGAGGAAACGGAACAAAAGCATGAAGCTCCGGACAGCGCCCGCCGCAGCGTTCCCAGGCCGGTAGCCGGGCTCGCGAACCAGGGATGTCTTGCCGGCGCATCGCCTACCCACCACTAGACCCGGATTGCTCCGGGTTTTCGCCGCAGCGGCGCAAGGACGCGCCTGCTCTCGCTTACCGTTGGGGGCAGCACAGAGCTTGTCTTCCGCCTAAAGCTAACGGCCCGACTGCCGATCATCTTGTGCGCCGGTGTTGGGCGGCGTGAGGGTTCCTGCCGAGCACCTGGGAACGGTAACTGGATTCTACCCGGCGCGGGCGGCAGCTGCAGGCGTGTTGACGCACTTGGCGAAGCCTTCGCGGAAACCCAAATCGGGGTCGTCACGGAACAGCAAACGATATGCCAAAGAACATTCAAAAAAATCTGTTAACAGTTGACTTATCAAGATTTTTATCACTATAGTGTGCCGATGGAAGCGGAGCTTAATTCCCTCGACGAAAAAATCAACCAGCTCGTACAGCTATGCCACCGTCTTCGCAAAGACAACGACGAGTTACGCCAGCAACTGGCCGCAGCACACAACGAAAGCAAACAGCTGAGCGACAAGATCGAGAACGCCCGGGCGCGCCTGGAGAACCTCCTGAGCCGGCTGCCCGAGGACGGGGGATGAAATCGGATGGACGCGGCATTGAAGTCACTGTTCTCGACCGCAAACTCCGCATCGCATGCACGGAGCAGGAGCAACAAGATCTGCTGACGGCGGTGCAGTATTTGGACGCCAAGATGCGCGAGATCCGCGACAGCGGAAAGGTAATCGGGGGCGAGCGCATCGCCATCCTCGCCGCCCTCAATATCACGCACGAACTGCTCTCGAGTACGCTCGCTGGCGGGTTTGACATGGGGGAGTTCAAGCGTAGAATGCGCAGCATGGCGGCAGCGATCGACGAGGCCATGTCCGCGCAAGAAGATCTGTTCTAGGTCTTGCCTGGCAGGGCCAGCGCGCGACTTCGGCCCCGTGGCCGCCCCGAGTTTAAAGTTGCCCCCTGCGGTGTTCGTCCAGGCTGTAAATTCTGTGAACCAATGTGGTAAGCCTGGTTGCGGCCTCATGTAGCGCTGTTGTGCGCGTCCGACCCGGAAGCGCCTGATGTGCTCGGAAAGCGACCACCTTGAACCTACGGTTCAAGAAGCCGGCCTGACGGCATTTGCGGGGGGCCCCTGTTCGGAGGAGCGGCTTGGCCGCTCTTTGTTCTCCAGCTGCACCTCTTCCTTTGTTGCAGACAAAGTTCCGGCTCGCCGGAACTTCGATTCGTATGCGCCACTGGCTGATGAAGTCCGAGCCCGACGCGTTCAGCATCGACGACCTGGTCCGCGCGCCCGGCAAGACTACGGCTTGGTGGGGCGTGCGCAACTACCAGGCGCGCAACTTCATGCGCGACCAGATGCAGCTCGGCGACCAAGCCTTCTTCTACCACTCCAGCTGCCCGCATCCTGGGATCGTCGGCATCGTCGAGGTATCCGAGCTGGCCTATCCCGACGCCACGCAGTTTGACCGCGGGAGCGAGTACTACGACCCGGCCGCCACGCAAGAGAACCCGCGCTGGTTCAACGTTGACGTCAAGCTGCTGCGCAAGACGCGTCTGCTCGGGATTCAGGAGATGCGCGCTCACGCGGCGCTGGCGAGCATGCGCGTCCTGCAGAAGGCCAACCGGCTGTCGATCACACCGGTGGATCCCCGTGACTGGAAGTTCATCCTGAAACTGCTCGACCGCCCTGCGCAGAAGTAGCCCGCGGCGGACGTTTTGGTCGCCTGAGTGGGGGTGGCTTCGGCGTGGGGTACGTTGGGACATCGTGGGCATGGCTGCTCCTGCGATGCATATTCGCAGTCGTCCTGTTCGCGCTGGCCACGAAGATGCTGGTTCCGCTGGCCTAATCGGGCGTAGTGGCCCGCCTGCGGCGCACGCGCCACACAGCGATCATCGTGGCACCGATCAGCAGCCCCAATGCACCCCACGGCAGGGCGTGGCGAACGCGCTCTCTATAGAGCGCCGCGGTGTCTTCCAACGCCACCACGCGCAGCAGTCCGCGATTCAGCTGCCAGAGCCTTCCACGAGTCCTCGCGCCTCGCTCGGGGATGTACCACGCCACCACGCGATCCCCGACGACGACCGACTCCAGTGGCCAGTCTCGTGCGGCTAACCGGTCGACTTGCGGCAGGCTAAACTCGTAATCGGTGTCATCCCGCGCAACGACCAGCGTAAGGGCGCGGTTCGCCCCCTGGCCATCCGTCACCGCAGCGCTTTTCACGCGACCAGAGACCTTCTCTAGTCGATCCAGGCCCGGCGCCCTTGCTAACCACAACGACCAGATGACGAAAGCGCCGGAAGCCAGCAGCAACAGAACGCCGATCAAGCCCACAAGGACTCCAACCTGGGACGCGCGAGGAAACGGTTTCGATTCGGTAGCGCTCACGCTGGCGACTAATAGTTGCTGCTACGATGCTCGGGTTGTGCAGCGAGCCGCTGCCGCAGCAGGCTCTTCTGCACCTTGCCCATGGCGTTGCGCGGAAGATCGGAAAGAAAATGCACACGCTTGGGCGCCTTGTAGTTTGCCAGGTGGCGCTTGACGTGCCCAATGACGGCGGATTCGCTAAGCGGCTCACAGTCTCGGTCAAGCACGACCACCGCTGTGACCGCTTCGCCGAAGTCGGGGTGCGGCACGCCCACCACCGCAGACTCGAGTACGCCGGGCATGGCGTCGATCACCAGTTCGACCTCTTTGGGGTACACGTTGTAGCCGCCGGTGATGATGAGATCCTTGACGCGGCCGACGATGGACAGATAGCCGTCGCCATCGAAGATGCCCACGTCGCCGGTACGGAACCAGCCGTCGGCGGTGAACTCTTCTCGTGTCTTCGACCGGTTGCGCCAGTAGCCGGCGAACACGTTATCACCCTGGATCTGGATGCCGCCGGTCTCGCCTGCGGGCAACGGGTGGTCCTGTTGGTCCGCCACGCGCACTGATACAGCGCGCAGCGGAAAGCCCACCGTGCCGCCACGGCGCTCGCCGTTGAGAGGATTGGATGTGATCATGCCCGCTTCGGACATGCCGTAGCGTTCAAGGATAGTATGGCCGGTCCGCGCTTGAAAGTCGCAGAAGATATCCAGCGGCAGCGGCGCCGAGCCCGAGATGAACAGGCGCATGCTGGCGCAGGCCTCCCGCGTAAGACCGGGCTCCGCCAGCAGCCGTGTGTAGTAGGTAGGGACACCCATCATGACTGTCGCGCGCTGCAGATCCGACACAGTCGCCTTGGCATCGAACTTCGCCTTCCACAGCAACTTCGCACCGGACAGCAGCGCGCAATGGTTGGCCACGAACAGACCGTGGACATGGAAGACTGGCAACGCGTGAAGCAGCACATCCTGGCTGGTGAAACCCCAGGTGTCGACCAGCACCGTGGCGTTGGAGAGAAGGTTGCGATGCGTCAGCATCGCGCCCTTGGAACGCCCTGTGGTGCCGGAGGTATAGATGATCACTGCCAGCTGGTCAGGCGACATCGTCACCGTTGTGAACTCACCAGACGCCTCCCGGACAGCCTCGGACAGCGAGCCCCCTCCGCTCTCGTCGAGCGTGGCGACCTGTGCGCGCAAACGCGAGGTTCGAACCAGCTCCCGGACGCCCGCCTCAGCGGACGGGCTGCAGACCACCAGCGCCGGCTCGGCGTCGGACAGGAAGTAGGTCAGCTCGGCCAGCTGATACGCCGTGTTGAGCGGGAGATAGACGAGGCCCGCGCGCAGGCAAGCCAAGTATAAAAACAGCGACTGGGGCGACTTTTCCACCTGCACCGCGACCCGGTCGCCCGGCCGCAATCCGAAGTTGTGCAGAGTTGCGGCACAACGGGCGGTTTCCCGATCGAGCTCAGAGTACGTGCAACTCTGGACCGGGTCGACCTCCAAGGCAGGCCTCGCCGCATTGATAGCGATGCTGCGCTCGAAGGCGGCGTACGCGTTGGCGTTGCTCATGATCAACTCGCGCTCGCGAGATCGGTGTAGCCTTCGAGCTGGCGGTCGAGGAAAGCGTCGATGACACCGGTGCGCAGCCACGCATCCGGGTCAACCAGCTGCTCCACCCTCGCACCCAGAATCTGGCGCACCGCGGCCTCGGGCAAGATCCGGATGCGCGCGCTGTGGAGCGCAGACACGCGCCTGACGGGGGCGGCGAAGGCAACATAGACAGCCCCTGCCGCAGCGCCGGGGATCCACAGCGAGACGTCATGCCCACGCTGCGCCAGCTGCCCCCCAACCAGGCTGAGATCGGCCAGATAGGCGGCCAGCATGGGCGCTTCGTCCCGCCGTGTGGCAGCGTGCCCGGAAGCGTCCAGCAGCAGCACGACCGGGCTCCTCGGGTTAGACCGGTGCAAGTCGAGCAGCGCGTCGGCTAGCTGCCAGCAGGTCTGAGCGCCGACTGCGCCTCCGCTCAATGTCCCCAGAAACGCCGGCCGGTCCGACCCGGCTGGCGGCAACGCCACACAGATATGTCCGCGGGCGGCAGGCAAATAGCCCGGGGGCACCAATCGCTCGAGGCGCCTGATAGACAAGTCGAGGCGCGCGGGCGGCGGACCGGGCTCCACATCGCTTTGCATTAACCGCTGTCCCAGCAAAGAGTGCTGTGTCGGGCAGTCGGGAGCAGTACGCAAGCCCGCACCGTCACGCAGCAACCGCACCGCGCTGTCACGAAACGCGGTCATGCTGTCCGTCGCCAGTGACTCGCTCGTTGCGAGCCGGCACCGCGCCGCACCACCCATCAGCGCACGCACCCGGTTGGCGTCGGCTGCATCCAGCTCACCTTTACCGCCCAGCGCTTCGATCACCCCTGGCCCCGACACCGCGAGCAGGGTCTCGCTGGAATACACACGCAGCCCGCATACGCATGCGAGCATGCTCGCCCCACCGAAGCAAGACTTGCCCAGCAGCGCCAACATGGGCACGCCCGCGAGCCGCGTCAAAAGCGCCTCACGGAACAATCGCCTGAAGGCGCCCAGCGCGGCCAGGCCTTCATCGACCTTCGCACCCGCCGAATCGAGCAGCAGCAACAGCGGGCGCACCTCGCGGCGAGCCGCCTGGAACAACACGCACAAGGCATCGGCCTCTCCCACGCCGAGCGCCCCGCGAGCGCGGTCCGGATCGGTGGCGGCGATCCACACCTGCTCGCCCTCCAGACGACCACCTCCAGCCATGAGCGCGGTTTCGGCCACGCTGTGCGCCAACGGCTCGAAGCTTGCTGGGTCGAGCACTCCGTGGATGCGCGCCGCAGCCGCCGCGGTGCTGAAGCGTTCCATTCAGGTCCGGGACCAGTGGAGCATGATCAAGGGTCCTGCGGGTCCGTGTATGGGGCCTCCAGATCCATCAGCGCCTCCAACTCCACTTTGACCCTCTTCTCCAGCATCAAGCCGCGTGCCGTTACGCCGCGCGTTCTCGCTTTGAGCCACACCGCTCCCTTGTGGTGGGTGGAAGGCGATGCGTTCGAGGCTATGAGCTTGCGCGCTGCTTGTCAACGTTGCCGCGTCCGGCCGAGACTTGGGCCAATGCATCGGCACGCGCCTCGGACCTTCTCGGCAGTGCCGCCTCGGAAAATAAAAAAAGCAGCCGCAGCTGCTTTTGTGAGGCCCCAGCGCGAACGCCGGAGCGGTCGTTGTTCTTGCTTATCGGTCTTCTTGTGTTGTTATCTCTTGCGCAGCCGGCGGATCGCCGCGAGCTGCGCCGCCAGTGAGGCGAGTTCACCTTCTACGGTCGCGAGTTCTTGCTTGTCCTTCGCGTTGCGACGCGCTTCCTCGGCACGCTGCAGCGCCTCGCGCGCCTTGGCTTCGTCCAGGTCCTGGCCGCGGATCGCTGTGTCGGCAAGCACCGTGATTACATTCGGCTGGACTTCGAGGATGCCGCCGGCCACAAAGATCAGCTGTTCTTCCGCCTCACCGGGCAGCTTGATGCGTACCGAGCCGGGCCGGATGCGCGTGATCAACGGCGTGTGCCGCGGATAAATGCCCAGCTCTCCCGCTTCCCCGGGCAGGACAACGAACTCGGCCTCACCCGCAAAGATCGATTCTTCGGCGCTGACCACGTCTACATGTATGGTGTTTGCCATTCCGTTCTTTCCGGGCGTGGGAGGGACAGGAGTCTGCTCATCGCTCGCGCCGCGCTACTGCAGCGTCTTCGCCTTATCGAAGGCTTCCTCGATCGGCCCGACCATGTAGAAGGCCTGCTCGGGCAGCTGGTCGCACTCGCCGTTGACGATCATCTTGAAGCCCTTGATCGTCTCCTTCAGCGGTACGAACTTGCCGGGAGAGCCGGTGAATACCTCCGCCACGTGGAACGGCTGTGACAGGAAGCGCTGAACTTTGCGCGCCCGCGCCACGGTAAGCTTGTCCTCGGGCGACAGCTCGTCCATACCCAGGATGGCAATGATGTCGCGCAGCTCCTTGTAACGCTGCAGGGTAGCCTGCACCTGCCGCGTCGTGCTGTAGTGCTCTTCGCCGATGACGTTGGGGTCGACCTGACGCGACGTCGAGTCGAGCGGGTCCACGGCCGGGTAGATGCCCAGCGCGGCGATATCACGCGACAGCACCACCGTGGCATCCAGGTGCGCGAAAGTAGTGGCGGGCGAGGGGTCCGTCAGGTCATCCGCAGGAACGTAGATCGCCTGCACCGAGGTGATCGAGCCGACCTTGGTGGAAACGATACGCTCCTGCAGCCTGCCCATCTCCTCAGCCAACGTCGGCTGATACCCCACCGCCGAGGGCATGCGGCCCAGCAGCGCCGAGACTTCCACTCCAGCCAGCGTATAGCGGTAGATGTTGTCGATGAACAGCAGGATGTCCCGGCCCTCGTCGCGGAAGCGCTCGGCCATGGTCAGTCCGGTCAGGCCCACGCGCAGCCGGTTGCCCGGCGGCTCGTTCATCTGGCCAAACACCATCGCCACCTTGGACTCGGATAGGTTGTCCAGCTTGATGACACCGGCTTCCGACATCTCGTGGTAGAAGTCGTTGCCCTCGCGCGTGCGTTCGCCTACTCCCGCGAACACAGACAGGCCGCTGTGTTGCGTCGCGATGTTGTTGATCAGCTCGAGCATGGCGACCGTCTTGCCCACGCCCGCGCCGCCGAACAGGCCGATCTTGCCGCCCTTGGCGAATGGGCAGATGAGGTCGATGACCTTGATGCCGGTCTCGAGCAGCTCGAGGGAAGGAGACAGCTCGTCGAACTTCGGCGCCGGCTGGTGGATAGCGCGCCGCTCGTCCGACTGGATCGGCCCAGCCTCGTCGATGGGCCGGCCCAGCACATCCATGATTCGCCCCAGCGTGCCATTTCCCACGGGCACAGAGATAGGCGCACCGGTGCTCGTAACCTTCATACCGCGGCGCAGGCCGTCAGAGGACCCCAGCGCGATGCAGCGCACGATGCCATCTCCGAGCTGCTGCTCGACCTCGAAGGTGAGGCCCTTCTCCGCGAAGCTGCTAGCGCCCGACTCCTCCAGCACCAGCGCGTCATAGACCTTGGGCATCCCTTCGCGCGGAAACTCGATATCGATCACCGCGCCGATGCACTGCACGATCGTTCCTTCAGCTTGCTCTATTGCCATGACTGCTCCTGCGCAATCGAATCTGGGTAGGCTAGACCGCCGCGGCGCCGCCGACGATCTCGGCGATCTCCGTGGTGATCGCGGCTTGGCGGTTCTTGTTGTAGATCAGAGTCAGCTCGTCGATGATCGTGGCGGCGTTGTCCGAAGCAGCCTTCATGGCCACCATGCGGGCGGATTGCTCGGACGCCATGTTCTCCGCGACGGCTTGAAAGATCAGCGCTTCGACATAACGCGTCAGGACGTGGTCCAGTACACCCTTGGCTTCGGGCTCGTAGATGTAGTCCCAGGCGCCTTCGGGCGCCCCGAGCCGCTCGCCGGTAAGCGGCAACAGCTGCTGCATCACCGGCTCCTGCCGCATGGTGTTGATGAAGCGCGTATAGAAGACCATGAGGCGGTCGAAGCGGTCGCTGCCATAGGCGTCCAGCATCACCTTGACCGGACCGATGAAGCGCTCCAGATGCGGCCTGTCGCCGAGGTTGGTGACGTGTGACAGCAGGCTGGCACCCAACCGCTGCATGAAGCCGAGCCCCCGGTTGCCGATGCAACAGACGTCAATCTCCTCGCCCTGGCTTTGCCATTCCTTGTATTGGTTCAGCACCATGCGCAAAACGTTGGTGTTGAGCGCACCGCACAGACCCTTGTCCGTGCTGATGACGATGATGCCGATGCGCTTGACTGTGTCGCGCTCCACCAAGAAGGGATGGCGGTACTCGGGATTGGCATGGCTGATGTGGGCCGCGACGTTGCGGATCTTCTCTGCGTAGGGCCGCGCGGCGCGCATCCGCTCCTGCACCTTGCGCATCTTCGAGGCCGCTACCATCTCCATGGCCTTGGTGATCTTCCGGGTGTTCTGCACACTCCGGATCTTCATCCGAATCTCTTTGGTGCCTGGCATATTCCCCTACATTCGTTCCGCGTTAGCGTGGGCGGAAGACCCGCGCGACAGCGCTTTGTTTAGGCCGCGCGCAAGCGCTCAATCAATAACTCGCGTTCTTCTTCCAGTCCTTGATGGCCTCGTGGAGCAGCGCCTCGTCCTCCTTGGACGGGTCCTTTTTCTCCTCTATACGAGCCACCAGCTCAGGGTACTTACCTTTGATGTAATCACGCATGGAACGCTCGGCGGCCAGCGCTTTCTTGACATCGATGTCGTCGAAGTAGCCGTTGTTCACGGCGAACAGGGTCAGCGCCATCTCCCACACCTGCAGCGGAGAGTACTGCGGCTGCTTCATGAGCTCGGTCACCAGACGGCCGCGTTCAAGCTGCTTGCGCGTTGCCTCGTCGAGGTCCGACGCGAACTGCGCGAAGGCCGCCAGCTCACGGTACTGGGCCAACGCGAGACGTACGCCACCGCCGGTGTCGCGCCGCTTCATGATCTTGGTCTGCGCCGCGCCGCCCACGCGCGACACCGAGATTCCGGCGTTGATGGCGGGACGGATGCCGGCGTTGAACAGGTCGGTCTCAAGGAAGATCTGGCCGTCGGTAATCGAGATGACGTTGGTGGGCACGAACGCGGTCACGTCGCCGGCTTGCGTTTCGATGATCGGCAACGCGGTGAGCGAACCGGTCTTGCCTTTCACCGCACCTTTGGTGAAGCGCTCGACCCACTTCTCGTTCACGCGCGCGCCGCGCTCCAGCAGACGGGAATGCAAGTAGAACACGTCACCCGGATAGGCCTCGCGGCCAGGCGGACGGCGCAGTAGCAGCGAGATCTGGCGGTAGGCCCACGCCTGTTTGGTCAGGTCGTCGTAGATGATCAGCGCGTCCTGTCCGCGGTCGCGGAAATACTCGCCCATGGTGCAGCCGGAGTAGGGCGCGATGTACTGCATCGCGGCGGACTCCGAAGCCGAGGCAGCGATCACCACCGTGTACTCCATGGCCCCGTATTCTTCTAGCTTGCGCACCACAGTCGCGATCGTCGAGGCTTTCTGGCCTACGGCGACATAGACACAGAACAGGTCTTTGCCCTTCTGGTTGATGACGGTGTCGATCGCGACTGCAGTCTTGCCGGTCTGGCGATCGCCGATGATCAGCTCGCGCTGGCCGCGCCCGATGGGGACCATCGAGTCGATGGCCTTGAGCCCGGTCTGCACCGGCTGCGACACGGACTTGCGCCAGATCACGCCCGGCGCCACTTTCTCGATGACGTCGGTGAGCTTGGCGTTGATCGGGCCCTTGCCGTCGATCGGCTGGCCCAGGGCATTCACCACGCGCCCGAGCAGCTCGGGGCCGACCGGAACCGCGAGGATGCGGCCGGTGGTCTTGACGGTGTCGCCCTCCGTGAGGTGCTCGTAGTCACCCAGGACCACGGCACCCACGGAGTCGCGTTCCAGGTTCAATGCAAGGCCGAAAGTGTTTTGCGGAAACTCCAGCATTTCGCCCTGCATGACGTCGGCCAGCCCGTGGACGCGGACAATACCATCGGTCACGGAGACCACGGTTCCCTGCGTGCGCATCTCGGCGCCAACGGCGAGATTCTGGATCTTGCTCTTGATCAGTTCACTGATCTCGGAAGCGTTCAGCTGCATGCTTGACTCCTAAGCTCCATCCCTAGTTGGTGAGCGCCGTGGCCATATTGCTGAGCTGGCCGCGCACGGAGGCGTCCCAAACGTCGTCTCCGATCTTCACGGTGACGCCCCCGATCAGCTCCGGCGCCACCGTCACGGTCGCCTGCACTTTGCGCCCGGTACGCCGCTCGAGCGTGGCAACGAGGCTCGCGAGCTGCTGGTCGGACAACGGAAAAGCAGAGTCGACCCTAGCCTCGATGATGTGCTCGTACTCCTCGCGCAACCGCTCGTACAGCTCAACGATGTGCGGCAGGGCTAACAGGCGGTCGTTGCGCACCAGGACAATGAGCAGGTTGCGGGCGACGCCGTCCAGGCGCTCCCCGCCGATACCGACAAGAAAACGCTCCACATCGTCTTTCGTGAGTTTCGGGTTGGCCAGCGCCAGCTGCACCTGGTCATTGCTCCAGATCTCGGCGATGAAGCGCAGCATCTCGGACCACTGCACCAGTTGCCCGCTGTCCTTCGCCAGACGGAATACGGCCTGCGCGTAGGGACGGGCGATGGTGACCAGTTCGGCCATGATATTCGATGGTTCAGAGCTCTGCCGCCACTGCATTGAGCAGATCGGCGTGCGCCCGGGCGTCCACTTCGCGTCGCAGGATCTTCTCGGCCCCTTGGATTGCCAGGACGGCGACCTGGGCGCGCAGCGTTTCTTTCGCACGGAACACTTCCCTGTCGATCTCGGCCTTGGCGCCGGCGATGATTCTATCGCCTTCGGTCTTGGCCTGGGTCTTCGCCTCTTCCACCAGCTGCACGGCGCGTCTGTCCGCCTGGGCCAAGACCTCTTGGGCCTGGTCGCGGGCTTCGCGCAGGACGTCGGCAGCGCGCTTCGAGGCGAGCTCGAGATCCTGCCGCCCGCGTTCGGCTGCGGCCAGGCCGTCGGCTATTGTTTTCTGCCGCTCCTCGATTGCCCTGCGCAGGTACGGCCAGACGACCTTGGTCGTGAACCAGATGAATAAGAGGAACCAGACGACCTGTCCGATCAAAGTTGCGTTGATGTTCACAGATGCCCCCTCACCCTACAAGGACGACGGCTTTAACCACCCTTCACCGCAGAGATGAGCGGGTTGGCATACAGCAGAAGCACTGCGATGGCGGTCGCAATGGCGGTGAAAGCATCCAGCAGTCCGGCCACGATGAACATCTTCACCTGCAGAGCCGGAATCATCTCCGGCTGGCGCGCGGCGCCCTCCAGGAAGCGGCCGCCGAGGATGCCAAACCCGATGGCGGTGCCGAGCGCCCCCATGCCGATGAGGATCGCCGCTGCGATCTGGGTCTGGCCGAAGAATACTGCTAGAGCTTCCATTGCTTCCTCCTTGTTGGGTTCGAACGGAAAAATAATCTGGTCAGTGCGATTCGCTGGCCATGGCCAGGTAGACGATGGTCAGCATCATGAATATGAAGGCCTGCAGGGTGACGATCAGGATGTGGAAGATCGCCCACCCCAGAGACAGCAACACATGGCCGATGAAGGACGCCGAGCTGCCTGGGTTGAAACCGTCCCAGATCCCCGCCAGCAACACGATCAAGATGAACAGGACTTCCCCCGCGAACATGTTGCCGAACAGACGCAGGGCCAAAGAAATCGGCTTGGCCAGTTCCTCGATCAGCCTGAGCACCAAGTTGACGGGAGCCAGAAGCAATTGCAGCAGGAAGTTCTCGGTGTGGAAGGGCGCGGTGAAGATCTCGTGGAAGAAGCCGCCCACTCCCTTGTATTTGATGTTGAAGATGAGGATCAGCGCGAACACTGTGAGCGACATGGCAAAAGTCGCGTTCGGATCGGTGGTCGGTACGGCCTTCCAATGCTGTACGTGGAACACGTGCTTCATGATCCACGGGATGAAATCTACCGGAATCAGGTCCACTGCGTTCATGCAGAATATCCAGACGAACACCGTCACCGCCAAGGGGGTGATGAGCTCGTTCTTGCCGTGGAACGTGTCCTTGACCTGCTTGTCCACCATCGACACCACGATCTCGACGAAGGCCTGCAGCCTCCCCGGCACGCCGGAAGTCGCCCGCCTGGCTACGTAAGCCATCAGCCCGATCACGACGACGCCGATCAAAAACGACATGATCAGCGTGTCCAGATGCAAGCTCCAGAACCCGCTGCCCGCCGTCAAGTTGACGAGGTGGTGGGAGATGTACTCGTTTGCTGTAAGCGGCGTTTCAGCTGCAGCCATCTGCTCAGGCGATTTCCGTCAAGACACGATAAGCAACGCAACCCAGTGAGAAAACAGCGTCGCGATGAACGTCAGCAACAGCGGCAAGGTGGCCACCCACTTGAAGTGGCTCAACACCACCGCGAACAACACCAGCATCAACGCCAGCTTGCTGGCTTCACCGACAAGGTGGGTACGCAGCAAGCTCTTGGGTGTTCCAAAACGGCGGTGTGCCACGAGCAGCGCGTACAGAGCACTGGGTACCACACCGATCGCGCCGCCCAAAAGCGCCGACTCAGCGGCGGTGCCCCCCGCCAGCGCCCAGAAGACAACCACGCCCAGCACCGTGGCGCCGAGCTGCAACCCGATGACAGCGGCAAGGGGGCTACGCAAGGGTTGCCTCGCAGCGCCGGGAGTCCCTCGATCGGCCCCGCCACTTCCGTCGCAGACGTGCACTGCGACGAGGTACGATCGCGCGACGCACTCGAGCGGGATGCAGGGGAAAAAATCACGCGATTTTAGGTGCTGCACGCGCACACTGTCAACGACAGACGACGTCTGTCGCCGGCTCGCCGCCGGTCAGGTGCGCAGCTTAACCAGAAGCGCGTCCAGCTGATCCAGACTGGAGTAGTCGATCACCAGCCGGCCTGCGCCTCTCTTGCGCGGTACGATCGACACGCGCGTGCCGAGCTGGTCGGACAATTCCTCCTCGAGCGCCACCAGGTCTCGGTCACGCGGCGCCGGCCTACGCGACTTCGGTGCCGACAACTCACGTCCAACGAGATGTTCGGCCTGACGGACCGAGAGATCCTTCGACGCGATCCGATTAGCAAACTCGATCTGCTTAGCGCCGGACAAAGCCAGCAGCGCACGGGCGTGCCCCATGTCCAGCTTGCCCTGAAGAACCATCTCCTGGACCGGTTTGGCAAGAGATAACAGGCGCAGCAGGTTGGTCACACCGCTGCGCGAGCGTCCGACTGCTTCGGCCGCCGCCTCATGGGTCATGCTGAACTCGTCGATCAGCCGCTGGATGCCGGCGGCCTCCTCGATCGGATTCAGATCCTCGCGCTGGATGTTCTCGATCAACGCCATGGCCAGCGCCAAGTCGTCACGCACCTCCCGCACTAATACGGGGATGGAGTCCAGGCCGGCGAGTCTGGCCGCCCGCCAGCGCCGCTCCCCGGCGATGATCTCAAAGTGTCCGTCGCCGAGAGGACGCGCGAGGATCGGCTGAATCACGCCCTGGGCTTTGATCGACTCCGCCAGCTCGGCGATGGCACCGGGGTCCATCTGGGTGCGAGGCTGGTACTTGCCGGGCCGCAGTTGCGTCAGGGCGACGTTCATCAGGTGCTCTGGCGATTGCAGCTCGTCCCCGCCGAGAAGCGCGTCCAGACCGCGGCCAAGACCCTTCAGCTTAGCCATGGACCCCATGCGTCGGTTTGGACAACATCTCCCCTGCCAGCGCAAGGTAGGCGAGCGCTCCCTTGGACTGCCGGTCGAGGTTGATCACGGGGACGCCATGACTTGGCGCCTCGGCTAGCCGCACGTTGCGCGGAATCACGGTCCGATACACTTTGTCACCAAAGTGCTGCTGGAGCTGGTCCGAAACCTGTTGCGCCAACGTGTTCCGGGGATCGTACATCGTGCGCAAGAGACCCTCGATCTCCAAGCCTGGATTGAGGTTTACCCGAACTTTCTTGATCGTCTGCACCAGGTCGGAGAGCCCCTCGAGTGCGTAATACTCGCACTGCATCGGAATCATGACGGCTTGGGCAGCGCAAAGTCCGTTCACGGTCAAAAGGTTGAGGGAGGGTGGGCAGTCGATCAGAATAAAATGGTAGTCGTGCTCGACCTCCTTGATCGCCTCCCTGAGACGCGTTTCCCGCTCGGGAAGGTCGACCAACTCAACCTCAGCCCCCGCCAGCTCGCGGTTTGCTGGAACAAGGTCGTAGTTAGCACTGGCTTTCAGTTTGGCCCCAGACAAGGGCTGAGCCCCAAGTAGTACGTCGTAGACCGTAGCCCTCACTCCGCGCTTGTCCACGCCGCTGCCCATAGTGGCATTGCCCTGTGGGTCCAGGTCGATCAGCAGAACCCGGCGCCCGGCAAGTGCCAGGCTGGCGGCGAGATTGATACTGGTCGTGGTCTTCCCGACCCCACCTTTCTGATTAGTCACCGCCAGAATGCGGGTCATGAACCGTCACCTGCTCAGATCGGTTGGAGCAGCACGAGGTGTCGGGCTGCCTGCAGCCCGGGAACGTGCAGAGGGACGACCTTCAGGACGCGCGCGCGCGAACCGAGCTGGGCCAGCTCCTCGTCCGGGTAGACGCCTTTCATCGCCGCGAGCACACCGGCCGGCGCGCACAAGCGCCCTGCGGCTTCAACGAAACCCGGGAGGTCGGAGAATGCCCGAGAAATCGCCACGTCGAAAAGGCGCGCCGGGTTCCACCGCTCGACGCGAGCAGTGACAACTTCCGTATTTTGCAGCTTTAGCTCTAGGACGGCTTGACGCAAGAACGCGCCCTTTTTGTGATTGCTATCCAACAGCACAACCCGCCATTCCGGCTGCGCTACTGCCAGCGGTATCCCCGGCAGGCCTGCCCCACTACCCACGTCCACGATCGCACTTCCATCGAGATAGGGCAGTACAGCAAGGCTATCCAGTAAGTGGTGCCTCACCAACCGAGAAGGTTCACGGATGGCGGTGAGGTTATAGGTCCGGTTCCATTTGGATAGGAGAGCCAGATAGCGTAGAAGCCGGGTCTGGGTTTCCGCAGACAGGTTCAGGCCTAACCCAGCGAGACCTTCGCCGAGCTGGACATCGGGGCTCATCTACGCGCCGCACTGTGTTCCCGTCGCGGAGGGTTCAAGGGCGCCGGATCAAGGTCAGCCGTCATCGCGCCTGACTTCAAACCGCGCTTCAGATGCACCAACAAGAGCGAGATTGCGGCGGGCGTAACAGCCGGAAGGCGCGCGGCTTGTCCCAGCGTTTCGGGGCGCTGTTGGTTCAGCTTCTCCTGAACCTCGATCGATAGCCCGCGTACCGTGCGGTAATCGAGATCCGGCGGTAGCCGGGTCGTCTCATAGGCTTCACGGTGCGCCACTTCGTCCCGCTGCCGCTCGATGTAGCCTTCATATTTCGTTTGGATCTCGACCTGCTCAGAGGCCTGAACATCACTCAGGCCCGGCCCAGCGCCAGGCAGCGTCACGAGCGTGCGATAGTCCATGTCGGGCCGGCGCAGTAGCTCCTGCAGCGTGTGCTCCCTGTCCAGCGGCTGGTGAAAGACTCCATGCATCAGGGCTTGACTGAGCAGTTTTGGGTTGATCCACGTCGACCGCAGCCGCTGCAGTTCCCGTTCAATCTGGTCCCGCTTGTGTTGGAACGCCGACCAGCGGGCTTCCTTGAGCAAGCCAAGCCGGTGCCCGGCCTCCGTCAGGCGCAAATCTGCGTTGTCCTCTCGTAGACTGAGCCGATACTCGGCTCGGCTGGTGAACATACGATAGGGCTCGGTCACACCGCGCGTAACCAAGTCGTCTACCAGCACCCCGAGGTACGCCTCGTCCCGACGCGGGCACCAGGGTTCGCGGCCCTGAACCTGCAGCGCGGCATTTATACCAGCCAGCAGTCCCTGCGCTGCCGCCTCTTCGTACCCTGTCGTACCGTTGATCTGGCCGGCGAAAAACAGTCCTTTTATCGCCTTGGTCTCCAGCGACGATCTCAAACCCCGTGGATCAAAATAGTCGTATTCAATGGCGTAGCCCGGCCGCACCAGATGGGCGTGTTCCAAGCCCTTGATCGAGCGTACCAATTGCACTTGTACATCGAACGGCAGGCTGGTCGAGATCCCGTTCGGGTAGACCTCGTGCGTGCGTAAGCCTTCCGGCTCCAGGAAGATCTGGTGGCTGTCCTTTCCACCAAACCGCACCACCTTGTCTTCGATCGAGGGGCAGTAGCGCGGGCCAGCCCCCTCGATCACCCCGGTATACATAGGCGAGCGGTCCAAACCGCCCCGGATGATGTCGTGCGTATACGGGTTCGTGTGTGCGATCCAGCAGGAAACCTGGGGCGGGTGCTGCTCGCGGCCGCCCAGGAAGGAGAAGACGGGAGTGGGAAAGTCCCCTGGCTGCTCGGTCATCGATGAATAATCAATGGTCCGGCCATCCAGCCGCGGCGGTGTTCCGGTCTTCAACCGTCCGACCGGCAACTCGAGCTCACGCAGCCTCTGCGCAAGGCTCAGAGACGGGGGATCACCTGCGCGGCCGCCCTGGTGATGCTGCAGTCCAACGTGAATCAGCCCCGACAGGAACGTGCCGGTCGTTAGCACAACCGCGCGGGCGCGGAATTGGACGCCTAGTTGCGTGACAACGCCGACTACGCGGTCGCCCTCTAGCAGAAGATCATCCACCCCTTGCTGGAAGAGCCACAGGTTCTCTTGACCTTCCAGGCGGCTACGAATCGCCTGCTTATACAGGACGCGATCCGCCTGCGCCCTCGTGGCTCGAACCGCCGGTCCCTTGCTGGCATTCAATATTCGAAACTGGATGCCGGCTTCGTCCGCGGCAACGGCCATGACCCCACCCAGCGCATCGATCTCCTTGACTAAATGGCCTTTTCCGATGCCGCCAATCGAAGGGTTGCACGACATCTGCCCCAGGGTTTCTATACTGTGAGTGAGGAGCATGGTCGGCTGGCCCATCCGCGCGGAGGCCAGGGCAGCCTCAGTGCCGGCGTGGCCGCCACCGACGATGATCACATCCAGTTCCTGCGGGAAAAGCATGGGGAAAGGTGCGCCGAGAGGGCGCAAATCATACCGCAACCGATCCTCCCTGGCTAACGTGGCGCGGTGTTCCACGTGGAACACCCGGCGCCGCGTGTTCCACGGGAAACAATCAAGTCATTTGCCGATGCAAAACTTCGAAAAGATCTCGCTGAGCAGGTCTTCTGCGGTAAATTCGCCGGTAATCTGGCTCAACGCGACCTGCGCGAGGCGAAGCTCTTCCGCGAACACCTCCAGCTGCGTGAAGTGTTCTTCACCGGCCTTAAGATGCCGCGCCGCCCCCCTGAGCGCCTCGAGGTGACGCTCACGAGCTAGGAATACCCCTTCGCCATCAGGCACTTGCCCCATCACTTCGAGGATGGTCTCGCGCAATAAGCCGATTCCTGCTCCCGTTTTCGCTGACACTTCGACTTCGGCCTTATCCCCCTCCTGACGACGGCTTGGCTGCCGACCGACTAGATCGATCTTGTTCACGACTATGATGCGTTTGGCGGTATCCGGCAGTTGTGCCTCGATCTGGTCCGTTTCCGCGGTGCGCCCCTGCTGGACATCGATGACCAGGAGCACCACATCTGCGCCTTGTACGGCCTTCCATGTTCGATCGATCCCGATCTCCTCCACCGGATCGCGTGCCTCGCGCAAGCCAGCCGTATCCACGATATGAATCGGGGTACCACCGAGCAGAAATTCGCTCCGAACCGGATCCCGTGTTGTCCCGGGAATGTCGGTGACGATCGCTACCTCGTCGCCTGCCAACTGGTTGAGCAAGCTGGACTTTCCTACATTCGGTTGTCCGACTAGCACAACTTGAACGCCATCCCGCAACAGGTTCCCAGACACCGCTATGCTCTGGATCCGGGTGAGCTGATCCCTTAGAACGCGAAAGCGCCTCCGCCTGACGCCCTCGCCCAGAACGTCTACATCCTCTTCCGGGAAGTCGATGGATGCCTCTACCAGTGCGCGCAAAGCTACAAGATCAGAAACGAGCGTCTTGATTTCTTTGGAGAACTCCCCCTTCAGCGAGCGCATGGCGGCGCGCGCCGCGGCTTCTGAGCCCGCTTCGATTAAGTCCGCGACGCTTTCGGCCTGAGCCAGGTCCATTTTCTCGTTTAGGAAGGCGCGCCGGCTGAACTCCCCAGGCTGTGCCAAGCGCGCGCCCAGCACCAGGCATCGGCGCAACAAGAGCTGCAGCACGGCGGGACCACCATGGCCCTGGAGCTCGAGGACGTCCTCCCCGGTATAGGAGTGGGGCGCCGGGAAGAACAGCGCGATTCCGGTATCGACAGCCTTGCCGCTGGAATCCAAAAAGTCAGTGAGAACTGCCCGCCGGGGCGGGATCACGCGCCCCAGTAAGGCTTGCATGAACCCTCGGAGCTCAGGGCCCGAAAGCCGGATTATCCCGATCGCGGCGCGGCCGCCCGCAGTGGCAATCGCCGCGACGACGTCAGTTTTGGCCATGAGCGGTCTTGGCCCGCTCAAGCACATGCGTAATCCGCCACTGCTGGGCGATGGACAGGATATTGTTCACGAGCCAGTACAGGACGAGCCCGGACGGAAAGAAGAAGAAGAACACGCTGAAGGCAATCGGCATGATTTTCATCAGCTTGGCCTGCATCGGATCCGGCGGGGTCGGATTCAGCCAGGTCTGGATGAACATCGTCGCGCCCATCAGCACGGGGAGGATATAAAACGGATCGGGCCGCGAAAGGTCATGAATCCACAGCACGAAGGGGGCTTGGCGCAACTCGACGCTCAACAACAGCGTCCAGTACAACGCGATGAAGACGGGAATCTGAACCACGATCGGCAGGCAGCCGCCCAATGGGTTGATCTTCTCAGTCTTGTACAACTCCACCATGGCCTGATGCATGCGCTGACGGTCGTCACCGAATCGCTCCTTGAGGCGCTGCAGCTTGGGCGCAAGGACCTTCATTTTGGCCATCGACTTGTAGCTCGCCGCCGAGAGAGGATAAAACAGAAGCTTGATGATCACGGTCAGGAGGATGATGGCCACGCCCCAGTTCTTGACCACCTCATAAATCTCATTGAGCACCCAGAACAACGGGATAGCCAGCGGCCGCAACCACCCGTAATCTACGGTCAGTTCGAGTCCCGGCGCGAGGGTTTTGAGCAGGGCCTGCTCCTGTGGACCCGCGTACAACCGAGATAAGACGACGTGTGTTTGGCCGGGATCGAGACGGCCCACCGGTAAGATGACGCCGGCCGCGAACAACCCGTTATCCAGGTTGCGGACAAAATATTCCCGCAACTCGCCGGCCCTCGGTAACCATGCGCCGAGAAAGTAATGCTGCACGATGGCGATCCATCCATCCGTGGCGGACTTCGGGTAGCTGACCTTGTTCTTGACGATATCATCGAAAGACGCCTTGTGCAGCTTGTCCTTCTCCGTGTACACCTCCACCCCATTGAACACCGGCACCATTTTCGAATCGCCCGCCGGTGACTTGGTGTCGCGCACGAGCTGAAAGTAAGCAAACGGTTCCACGGCAGCGGCGCCGGCGTTAGTAGCTTCGAAGCCCACATCGACGCCATAGCTGCCGCGATGGAACGCATAAGTCTTGACGAGCCGAACGCCATTTTCTGCTGCCGTCATCAGCCGCACCGTGACCGTTTCGGCACCCGGGGCAAGCTCATAGGAGGTCTGCGCCGCAGTAAACAGTGTGGTGTGATTGGGCAGCCCCTCCCCGATCAATCCACTCTGCGCGATGTAGACGTTGTGCTCGTTCTCCTGCAGCAAAACCAAGTTCAGCTTCTGGTCGAAGGTATCCCGATATTTAGTCAGTTCTACCCTGCGCAAATCACCACCAATCGTGTCGATTTCTGCGATAACGACGTCGGTGGCCACGCGAATGCGCTCACCTCGGGTGAGCTTGGGATCCGTGGGGCGCGGCGGCGGTGGCGTGGGTTGACCCAGACCCCCGGTCGGAACCGGCGGTGCTGTATCTTCCTGCCTAGCCGTCGCGGGCGCCGCCGGCGCTGTAACCTTCTGATGGTCGCGAACCCACGCATCGACTAGCAGAAACACGGAGATCGCGAACACCATCCCGGCGAAAATCCTGAAACTGTCCATGGGTCAGCGTCGGTTGGAGCTGCCGGGCACCGGGTCGTAGCCCCCTGAATGCCAAGGGTGACAGCGCGCCAAGCGCCTGATGGCCAGCCACGTACCTCGCACTAACCCATGGCGAAGAACCGACTCCTCGGCGTACTGCGAGCAGGTTGGATGAAACCTACAACAGGGACCTAGAAGCGGACTAATGCTCGCCTGGTAGGCGTGGATCAAGCCTGCCGCAATGCGCCTCATTTGACTGCGGCTGTCAGTAGTGTGCGCAACTCCTCGCACGCTGCAATGACCTCGTCCGCCGATAACTTGCGTCGCGGCCGGACCAGTAAATCAAAGCCCGCAACTTCTTCCTGCTGCCGCCTGAAAGTTTCGCGCACCAGGCGTTTGAGAAAGTTGCGATCCACCGCTCGTCGCGCCACGCGTCTTTCTACCACGACGCCCAGCCGGGCGAATAGCCGGCCGTTAGACGCCGCCTGCACGAGGAAGCGCTCACCTCGCGCACTGCGGCGCGAACGCAGAAGGCGGCTGAATGCCTCCTCCCCTGACAGACGCGCACGACGACGGAACGCCTCAGACCGCAAGCCGCTTGCGGCCCTTGGCGCGGCGATTGTTCAGGACTGTCCGCCCGCCCAGCGTCTTCATGCGGGCGCGGAAGCCATGCGTCCGCGCGCGGCGAATTTTTGATGGTTGATAGGTACGTTTCATCGTCGATTCCGAAATTGGAGAGTGAAAAACCGGCTATTACACGGCGGAGAGGCCACCATTGTCAATTGCTCCGCGCGCAGGAAGTGTCGTGACGCACTACTGCACAGAGCGGAGGGCTGTGGATAACTTGTGCGGCGGTCGGTACAATGAACTTTCAGCTCAAATGCTGAGTTTTTCCCCGCGCCCGCTCGAGTCGCCATGGACGGCCTCTGGACCCACTGCCTCAGGCACTTTGAAAAAGAACTGCCGCCCCAGCAGTTCCGCACCTGGATTCAGCCTCTCCAGGCGTCCTCACATGGGCGCGTCTTGACCATCACTGCGCCCAATCGGTTTGTTCTGCAATGGGTTAAGGACCGCTTCTTGCCGGTCATCGAGCAGCTCGCGCGCGAGGCAACCACGGATCAAGTCAACGTTGTGCTGCAGCTCGCAAACAATATCCAGACCAGCGGCACCAGCGGCACCAGCGGCACCAGCAGCACCAGCGCCGCGGCCTCGCTGCCGAATGCGGCCGTGGTGGAACAAAACAAACCCAAGGTGCGCGAGCATAGTCGGCTCAACCCATCGTTCACCTTCGATTCCTTCGTAACGGGGAAGGCGAACCAACTCGCCCGTGCCGCCGGGCTGCAGGTCGCAGAACACCCTGGCACAGCCTACAACCCCCTTTTTATCTACGGTGGCGTAGGCTTGGGTAAAACCCACCTGATCCAAGCCATTGGCAATCTCGTGCACGAGCATAGCCCGCAGGCGAAAGTTCGCTACATTCACGCGGAGCAGTACGTGTCCGATGTTGTGAGGGCTTACCAACACAAGGCCTTCGATGGCTTCAAGAAGTATTACCACTCGCTGGATCTGTTGCTAATCGACGACATACAGTTCTTCAGCGGGAAGAATCGCACCCAGGAAGAATTCTTCTACGCTTTCAACGCACTGATCGACGCACACAAACAGGTGATCATCACCTGTGACAGCTACCCAAAGGAGATCTCGGGGATGGAAGACCGCTTGATCTCGCGCTTTGGCTGGGGCTTGACGGTCGCGATCGAGCCTCCAGAGCTGGAAATGCGAGTGGCGATCTTGATCAAGAAGGCAGAAGTCGAGGGCGTGCGTCTACCAGAGGACCTTGCATTCTTCATCGCTAAACACATCCAGTCCAATGTGCGCGAACTGGAGGGCGCGTTGAAACGCGTGCTCGCTTACTCCAACTTCGCTGGCCAGCCACTGTCACTCGAGCTCGCGCGCGAGGCCCTCAAGGACGTCCTCGCCATCCAGTTTCGCCAGGTGTCCATCGACAACATCCAGAGGACCGTCGCCGACTACTACAAGATCAAGGTTTCAGATATGTATTCCAAGAAGCGGTCGCGCAACGTGGCCCGCCCGCGTCAAATCGCGATGGCGTTGGCCAAGGAACTTACTCAGTTGAGCCTCCCCGATATCGGCGATGCATTCGGTGGACGAGATCACACCACCGTTTTGCACGCCTGCCGCAAGGTGGTGGAATTAAAGTCTGGCAGCCCTGAGATTAGCCGAGATTTCGAAGCGCTGCTGCAGGTTCTAAGGAGTTAACGGCGAACGCATAATTTGTGGGTAAGCATGCCCGATTCGCGGTGCGTCAGAACAATCCACAATCTGTCCACAGCGCGCCCCGTGTTTGTCCCGCTGTATTGAACCCCCCGCACGCTGTTCAGGACGGGGCAAAGAGGAGATCTCCACAGTTTGCTGCCCTTATTATTAGTTTTTACTAGGAACAATAAACAATGAACTTGTTGCAAGTAGACCGCAACTTCCTGCTTATGCCTTTGCAGGCGGTAAGCGGCGTGGTGGAACGGCGTCACACGCTTCCAATCCTTTCCAACGTGTTGTTGGAAATTGGTGGTGGCAAGCTTTCACTCACCGCTACCGACCTTGAGATTCAGGTGGCGTCCGAAGCAGACTCTGCTCAAGCTGCGGAGTGGCAGGCCACCACGGTGTCGGCGCGCAAGCTACAGGAGATCCTGCGTTCGTTGCCCGAGGGGACAGTAGTATCGCTTGAACTCCAGGACAAGCGGCTGCAGGTCAAGGCGGGAAGGAGCAAGTTCAGCTTGCAAACGCTGCCGGCTCAGGATTTCCCCAAGATCGCCGCTGGCGGGGGAGCGGCGGCAGAAGCGCAGTTACCACAGAAGGAATTGAAGCGGCTGCTGGGGTTGGTGCAATACGCAATGGCGCAACAGGATATCCGCTACTATCTCAACGGGCTGCTGCTTTCGCTGCGCGAGGATGGGCTGGTGGTAGTGGCGACCGATGGCCACCGCCTGGCGTGGGCTACGCAGGCGATCAAGCTCGATACGCCCAAGACCGACGTTATCTTGCCGCGCAAGGCGATCCTGGAGCTGGCCAAGCTGCTAGGAGACACCGACGACCCAGTGGCCGTGCGCGTTCTGGATAATCAAGTTGCCTTCAGCTTCGGGCGGATTGGCTTCGTCACCAAAGTGGTGGACGGCAAGTTTCCGGACTTCCAGAAGGTCATTCCGGTCGGCTACAAGAAGCGTTTCGTCCTGGATCGTGGCACCCTGCAGCAAGCACTGCAACGTGCCGCGATCCTGTCCAACGAGAAGTTCCGCGGCGTGCGCTGGGTGCTGACCACTGATAGCCTGCATATCATCTGCACCAACAGCGACCACGAAGAGGCGGAGGAGGAGTTGGGAATCAGCTACGGCGGCGATGCATTGGATGTGGGCTTCAACGTGACTTACCTCCTGGATGTGCTCGCCAACGTCCAGTCCTCGGAAGTGGAGTGCGCCCTGGGCGACTCCAACAGCAGCATGTTGATAACCATCCCGGGGAACGCTGACTTCAAGTACGTCATCATGCCCATGCGCATCTAGCCCCAGCAGACGAATGATGGATCCATCTGGGAACGACGGAACGTCCGAGTACACGGCCGGTAGCATCAAGGTCTTAAAAGGTTTGGAGGCCGTGCGCAAGCGCCCTGGCATGTACATCGGGGACACCAGCGATGGCACCGGCTTGCACCACATGGTCTTCGAGGTCGTTGACAACGCCATCGACGAGGCGCTGGCCGGTTACTGCGACGACATCAAGGTCACCATCCACTCGGACAACTCGATCACTGTGGTCGACAACGGGCGCGGCATCCCCACCGAGATACACCCGGAGGACGAGCTAGGGCGCTCCACCGCCGAAATTGTCATGACCGTGCTGCACGCCGGGGGAAAGTTCGATAGCAACTCCTACAAGATATCGGGCGGTCTGCATGGTGTGGGCGTATCGGTGGTAAACGCCTTGTCGCAGTCGCTGCGCTTGACCATCCGACGCGCGGGTCACATCTTTCAGATGGATTTCCGCAACGGCGAGCCGGTCGCCCCGCTGAAGGAGACCGGCACGACCGAGCGCCGCGGCACCGAGGTCCACTTCCAGCCCAGCGGCGAGGTGTTCAATAACGTGGAATTCCACTATGACATCCTGGCTAAACGTTTGCGCGAGCTGTCCTTCCTGAACAACGGTGTGCGCATCGAGTTGGTCGATCAGCGCAACAACAAGGAAGAGGTGTTCCAGTTCGCTGGCGGCATCCGCGGCTTCGTCGAGTTCATCAACCGCACCAAGAACGTCCTTCATCCGCACATCTTCCATGCGCTGCGCCAGCGCGACGGGATCAGCGTCGAAGTCGCCATGCAGTGGAACGACTCCTACCAGGAGGCGGTCCTGTGCTTTACCAATAACATTCCGCAGCGCGATGGCGGGACCCACCTTACGGCTTTGCGCGGGGCCTTGACCCGCACGCTGAACCAGTACATCGAACACAACGAGTATGCCAAGCGCGTTAAGATCGAGACCACTGGCGACGACATGCGCGAAGGGCTGACCTGCATACTTTCGATCAAGCTGCCTGATCCGAAGTTCTCCTCACAGACCAAAGACAAGTTGGTCTCCTCCGAGGTGCGGCCGGTGGTCGAGGAGTACGTGTCCGAAGCCCTCATGGACTTCCTGCTGGAGAACCCCGGCGATGCCAAGATCATCGTCGGCAAGATCATCGAGGCGGCCCGGGCTCGGGAAGCGGCGCGAAAAGCGCGGGAGATGACGCGTCGCAAGGGCGTGCTGGACGGATTCGGCCTGCCCGGAAAGCTGGCCGATTGCCAGGAGAAGGACCCGGCGCTCTCAGAGCTGTTTTTGGTGGAGGGGGACTCGGCGGGCGGTTCGGCCAAGCAGGGGCGCGACCGCAAGTTCCAGGCGATCCTGCCGCTCAAGGGCAAGATCCTCAACGTCGAGAGGGCGCGCTTCGATAAGCTGCTCTCCTCGCAGGAGATTGCCACTTTGATCATCGCGCTGGGCACGGGCATCGGCAAGGAGGACCACCGGCCGGAGAAGCTGCGGTACCACCGCATCATCATCATGACCGACGCTGACGTGGATGGGTCGCATATCCGCACGCTTCTGCTTACATTTTTCTATCGACAGATGCCGGAACTTGTCGAGCGGGGCCACATCTACATCGCCCAGCCCCCGCTGTACAAGGTCAAGCACGGGCGCGACGAGCGTTATCTGAAGGACGACCACGAGCTGAAGGACTACCTGTTGAGGATGGCGCTCAATGACGCTGAGCTGCATCGAGGCGATGCGCTGCCGCCTCTGACCAGGGACGCGCTAGCCGAGGTTGCGCGCGAGTACATCCTGGCGGAGGCGGTGATCGAGCGGCTCTCTAGGCGGATCGACGCGGACGTGTTGCACGCACTGTTGCGCGGGCCCGAGTTGGACCTGTCCAGCGCCGAGGGCGCGGCGGCTACTGCCGCCGCGCTGGCCAGCAATCTGCAGGGCGAGGACGTGACGATCTCGCCCCGCTTCGATGAGAAGGCCGAGTCTTATGTGCTGGTCGTCAGGAAGATGCAGCACGGTAACCTGCGCATCAGCTACGTCGACCGCGATTTTGTCGACAGCGGTGACTACGCGCAGATCCGCAAGACTGCCAAGATGCTGGAGGGCCTCCTAGGGCCGGGCGCGTTTGTGCAGCGCGGCGACCAGAAGCAGCCGGTGAACGACTTTCGCCAGGCGGTGGAATGGCTGCTGGATCAGGCCAGAAGCGGGCTCACCGTCCAGCGCTACAAGGGACTAGGGGAAATGAACCCGACGCAGCTGTGGGAGACGACCATGGATCCCAAGTCCCGCCGGCTGCTCCGCGCCCAGATCGAAGACGCCATCGCAGCCGACGAAATCTTCACAACCTTGATGGGGGATGTGGTGGAGCCGCGCCGCGCCTTTATCGAAGCCAATGCCCTAGGGGTTCGCAACCTCGACGTCTAGGGACGTCTTCGAGGCTCAGGCGTTCTTCCGGCGCCCGGCAGGTCTGGACGCAGTTCGCGGTGCGGCGGCTCGCTCCGAAGGTCTTGCGCTCGTCCGGGTCCCTCGTGTATGGGTTCTTGTGCGCTGGCCCTTGGGCTCGCCGGCGGGCATCGCCTCGGGCTTTCTCGCGTCGCTTCTCTTGGCCGTGCGCGCCTTCGAGTTGTTGGACCTGAGCGGCTTGGCCTGCTTGGCAGCCAGGATCGCCAGCGCCTGCTCCAGCGTGAGCTGGGCCGAATCGTAATCCGGTCCAACGGTGGCATTGATGCCCGCATGCTTGACGTAAGGGCCGTAGCGGCCGCTGAGCAATACCACCGGCTGCTGGTCCTGTGGATGCAGGCCTAACTGCTTGCCTGGGGCGCCGCGCGCGGTCTTCGGCGCCGAAAGCAATTCCACCGCCCGCTCCAAAGCGATGTCGTATACGCTGTCGCTCTTGGGGATCGATTTATAAGCGCCGTCGTGTTTTACGTAAGGCCCGAATGGGCCGATGTTGGCCTCGACCAGTTTGCCGGTTTGTGGATGATTGCCGAGCTGCCGCGGTAGAGCGAGCAGCTTGAGCGCGGTATCGAGATCGGCCGTGATGACCGGGGTGTTCTTGGGCCACGCCGCACGCTTGGGCTTGGCCTCAGCCTTCGGGTTAGTCGGCCCGAGCTGCACGTAGTAGCCGTAAGGCCCGCGCATCAGCAAGACGGCCAGGCCGCTATCCGGGTCTTTGCCCAAGTTCATCGGACCATCGGCCAGCCCGCCCCAGGGGCGCGTATAGTCGCATGCGGGGTAACGGCTGCAGCCCACGAACAGTCCGCGGCGGCTATTCTGCAGGTGCAGCTCGCCCTTTTTGCACTTCGGACATTTCTCACCCAGCGGAGCGCCACGCGCGACGTCCTGCTTTTCCGCCAGCGTAGTGGAGAACGCTTCCCAGAACTCCTTCAGGACCGGCACCCATTCGCGCTTACCGTTGGAGATGAAGTCCAGCTGGTCCTCCATGCGGGCGGTGAACGCATAGTCGATGTAAGGGTTGAAATGCGCGCTCAGAAATCCGCTCACCAACCGTCCCAGGTCGGTTGGCACGAAGCGCTTCTTGTCCAGGTTAGCGTAGCCGCGGTCCTGCAACGTGGAGATGATGCTGGCGTAAGTGGAAGGGCGGCCGATACCATACTCCTCCAGGGTCTTCACCAAGCTCGCCTCGGTGTAGCGCGGCGGCGGCTGGGTAAAGTGCTGCTCGCCGAACAGGCGGTCGAGCGGGACGCGCTCGCCCTCTGCCAGCGGTGGGAGCCTCTCGTCGCCGTCCTCGGCGGAGTCGTCCACGTCCTCCTTGTAGACGGCGATGAAGCCGGGGAACACCAACGTCTGTCCGCTGGCGCGAAACAGCGTGTCCGCATGCCCCACGCGGAGGTCCACGCCGGTGGTGTCAAATCGGGCCGGCGACATCTGGCACGCCAGCGTGCGTTTCCAGATCATCTCGTACAGCCGCGCTTGGTCCGCAGTCAAGTGCGCCCGTACTTGGTCGGGCGTACGGGAGATGGAAGTCGGCCGGATGCCTTCGTGCGCCTCCTGAGCGTTCTTGGATTTGCTGCGGTAGTGCACCGCGTTCTTGGGCAGATAAGCCGGGTTGAAGTGTTGCGCGATGTACTCGCGTATCTCGTGCAGGGCCTCGCTGGCGAGGTTGGTCGAGTCCGTGCGCATATAGGTGATCAGGCCCACGGTCCCGCCGCCGATGTCCACGCCTTCGTATAGCTGCTGTGCTGTGCGCATGGCGCGTTCGGCGGTCATCCCCAGTTTGCGCACCGCTTCCTGTTGCAGCGTCGAGGTGATGAACGGCGGGGACGGGTAGCGCAACTTCGGCTTGCGCTCCACTTTGACCACAGTCCCGCTGCCCTTGGCGCTTTTCAGTATGTCGCTGACCACTGCCTGCTGCTGGGCATCGGTGGCGATGGTGAACTGCTCGACTTTCTCCCCCTTGTACTGGCTCAGCCGTGCGCTGAACCTGTCCTTCCCCTTGTGGCTGTCCAGGTGAACCGTCCAGTACTCGCGCGTCTTGAAGTTCTCGATCTCCTGCTCGCGCTCGACGATCAGGCGCAGCGCGGGGCTCTGCACGCGCCCGGCGGACAGACTCGGGCCGATCTTCTTCCACAACAGCGGGGAAAGGTTGAAGCCCACCAGATGATCGAGTGCGCGCCGAGCTTGCTGCGCGTTGACCAACGGCATCGAGATGCCGCGCGGGTGCGCTACCCCCTCTTTGACCGCGGATTCGGTGATCTCGTAGAAAACCACGCGTTTAACCGGCCGGTTCTTGAGCGACTTGTTGCCCTTGAGGATCTCGGACAGGTGCCAGGCAATCGCCTCCCCTTCGCGGTCCGGGTCGGTGGCGAGCAGGACCTGCTCTGCATCCCCGGCGGCCCTCGCGATGGCGTCCACGTGCTTGGTGTTCTTCCCAACCAGCGCGTAGCGCATGCGAAACCCATGCTCCGGGTCCACTGCGCCTTCCTTTGCTTCCAGGTCTCGCACGTGCCCATAGGAAGCCAGGACCTCGAAGTTGCGTCCGAGGTACTTCTTGAGCGTCCTTGCCTTCGACGGCGATTCAACGATGAGCAGGCTGCGGCCCATGCTGCGGGTGCACAAAAGAGGAGCGGCAGATGATAGGGACTCAGACCCGGCAGCGCAAGCAAAAAGCCGCACGTCGCTGCGTCTGACCCGGTCACCTACCCAGGACGGTGTCAGCGCCGTCAGACTCGGGCTGCTGAGGACGCGCGGGCAAGCAGAAGCAGTGTGTCGGACCGATGTCGGCGTTAGCCCTCGTGCAGTTGCAGGGTCGAGGATGCCCGTCAGCGCATGCGTTGCAGCAATCCGCCCGGGAGCCGGCTCAGGTAGCCGTCGAGCTCCAGCTTCAACAAAATGGCCGATGCGGCGTCGGCGGTCAATCCAGTTCGATCGCAGATGGTGTCGGGATCCACCGGTTCGAAGCCCATCGCGGCGAGCACCGCCGACTCGCTGGCCTGTAGCGGCGGTGCGTTGTCCTCCGGCCGAGCCGGCGCCGGTCCCATACCCAATTCCTCGAGTACGTCCTGCGCGGTCTCCACCAGCTTGGCGCCTTGCTTGATCAGCCGATGACAGCCCTTGGATAGCGGCGAGTGGATTGAGCCCGGGATTGCGAACACCTCGCGGCCCTGCTCTGAAGCTTGGCGCGCCGTGATCAAAGAACCACTGCGCAGCGCAGCCTCGACCACGAGGCAGCCGCGGGCTAGTCCGCTGATGACGCGGTTGCGCCGCGGAAAGTTTGCCGCCAGCGGCGGCGTGCCGAGCGCGAACTCGGAGACCAGCGCTCCTTCGGCCGCGAGGCGGTGCGCCAGTTCCCGGTTGCGCGCCGGGTATATTTTGTCCAAGCCGGTACCAACCACGGCTACGCTGGAGGACGCTCCACTCAGGCCGCCGCGGTGTGCCGCGCTGTCGATGCCAAGCGCTAGCCCGCTGACAATCGTCAACCCGGCATCGCTCAGGACCTGGGCGAAGGCCTCGGCATCGCGGATTCCCCGCGCAGTACCACTGCGGCTGCCGACCACAGCCAGCGCTGGCCGGTCGAGAAGATCGATGCGGCCCTTTACGAATAACAGCAGGGGAGGATCTGCGGTCTCCAACAGCACCCGCGGATAGCGTTCGTCGGCTAGCGTGAGCAGATGATTGCCCGTCTCCTCCAACCAGTCGAGGGTCCGGTGCAGAAGTCCAGCGTCCGCGCCGGAACGTAGCGCCACCGCGACCGATTCGCCGGCGGCGCGGACGAGGTCGGCATGCGCCGCGTCTAATGCTTCGCTCGGGCCTCCGAACGCGCGCAGCAGTTTGCGCTGCGCGGCCGGACCAATTGGCGTCAGCGCGAGCCGAAGCCAGGCGTGAGCGTCCCCGGTCGGGCCTGCATCGTCTGCACCGACCATCGGCGCCGGCGTGCCAGGCCGTCAGGGATTCTGAACGATGTCGTTGACGTTGACTGGGCGGGTGGCTGTCATCACCAGCCCAAAGGACACCTTGTTGAACACCCGGAAGACCATCACCAGGCCGTACTCCTGCAAGGGAAGAGGCAGCGACTGGCCGCCTACCGCGCCGGCGGAAACCATCCCCTGGTTGCGATACAGCCCGAGCACCTGACCGGGCTCAAGCCCATCGCGTGCGCCGCGGTTCAGGACCACCATGGACAGCGGCCCGAATTCCGACAGCGCATCACTCGATCCGGCGATGACCTTGCCGCGCACCTTCTTGTCCGGCGCACGGGGCACGTAGGGCAGGGTCTGCGGTGCCGTCATCACCGTTAAGCGGTCGCCCATGCTCACTTCCTGGCGAGCCTGCACGATGCGTAGCGCCGAGACCTGGCCGAACGACTCGACCTCGACGTCCCCCAGGTAAACTGCCTCCCGACCCAGCATCTCCTTGGTGTCCGGGTCTTGGAACATCCGGCCAGGTCGGAACACGTTCCAGTAACTGCCCTTGTTCCGCTGCAGGCCCACGGCGAAGGCAGTGTCGTTGGCGCTGAGTACCACGCGGCTGTCGGTGCCAGCGACGATCTTCGGGGCCAGCTCGATGGAATCCGGATCCACCACCAGCGAGCGGCTCAGGAATGGCTCGATATCCTTCGCTGGGATGGTTGGGATCGCTCCTGCGAGCGCGGTCGACCGCATGCGCGGCTCGAGTTTGGTCACCTGCAGCTCATAACCGTACCAGCGCGAGAGCCCCCCGTCAGGCACACCCTCGAGGCGCAGCCGGGGTGTGGCGCCGGACAGGTCGAGGATGATGACGTCGCCCGGATAGATCAGGTGCGGATTCTTGATCTCATCTTTGTTCATACCCCAGATCTCAGGCCACTTCCATGGGTTCTTGAGGAACCGGCCTGAGATCCCCCATAGCGTGTCGCCTCGCTTCACCGTGTAGCGCGCTGGCGGACTGTCCTGCAGCTTGACGTCGGACGCGCGGTCGGCCGGGGGGGCTGATTCTACGGGGGGAGTCTCGGTCGGCGCAGCCGCTTCTGGTGACGGGGCCGGCGCAGTCTCCTTGGTGGATTCGTCCTCGGCGGCTGCGAGTGATGCGCTGAGCATGCAGGCGAGCAGCAGAGGTATAACCGATATAATTCTCATCATTTACGCTCCCGGTCTCTTCAGGACCTCTTTCAAATGCGCCTTTGCTTTCGTCGCGGCGCACTTGAAAGTTTGTCCAATCGTAACAATCTTGTTTAAAGTTTGCACGTAGTCCCCTCAATTGGCAAGCAAATTATGGCCCTGCTTCACATCCTGCGTTATCCGGACGAACGGCTGCACACGGTGGCCAAGCCGGTGGAATCAGTTAACGGCGAGATCCGGCGGCTAGTTGAGGACATGGCAGAAACGATGTACGCCGCCCCCGGGGTTGGCCTAGCCGCCACCCAGGTAGACGTGCACAAAGAGGTGATCGTCATCGACGTGTCCGAGAGCCGTGACCAGCTTCTCGTGCTGATAAACCCGGTGATCCTGGATAGCCGCGGGGTGTCCGACTTCGAGGAGGGCTGCCTGTCGGTCCCCGGAATCTTTGAGAAAATCGAGCGGGCTGAATGGATCAGGGTGCGCGCCCTGGACAGCAACGGGCGGCCGTTCGAGCTCGAAGCGAGCGGCCTGGTGTCGGTGTGCATTCAGCACGAGATGGACCATCTGCGGGGCAAGGTCTTCGTGGAGTACCTGTCGCGCCTCAAGCAAAGGCGCATCCTTTCCAAGATCAAGAAGCAGGAGAAACAGCAGCGGCGGGCGCTGTAATGCGCCTTATCTTTGCCGGCACCCCCGTCTTTGCGGAAGTCGCACTGCGAGCGTTGTTGGGCGTCGGCCACGACGTGGGTATGGTGTTGACACAGCCGGACCGGCCCGCGGGTCGCGGCCTCAGACCACGACCGAGCCCGGTGAAGGCGCTAGCCCTCGAGCACAAACTGCCGCTGGCTCAACCGACAACCCTCGGCTCGCGCGAGGCGTTGGGACTGCTTCGAGCGGCGCGCGGGCGGGTCATGGTGGTGGCCGCCTACGGTCTGATATTGCCTCCTCCGATGCTCGACCTCTTTCCCCTCGGGTGCATCAACATCCACGCCTCCCTGCTACCGCGCTGGCGCGGTGCGGCCCCCATCCAGCGCGCCATCCTGGCTGGTGATCGCGAAACCGGTATCAGCATCATGCGCATGGATGCGGGCTTGGACACTGGCCCCGTGTATCTCACGCATGCCGTCCCGATCGAACCGGAGGATACCGCTGGCTCTTTGCACGACAGGCTTGCTGCACTGGGGGGGCGATGCATCGTTGAAGCTCTGGCCGCCCTGGAGGCGGGCCAGATGCGAGCCGTCCCGCAAGCACGCGAGGGCGTGACCTACGCGTACAAGATCGAAAAGATCGAAGCACTGGTCGACTGGTCCCGCCCTGCCGCCCAGATCGAGCGTCAAGTACGCGCCTTCAATCCGCTACCCACTGCCAGTACCAGGCTGCGTGGCCAGACGCTACGCATCTGGCGTGCCCGTGCGGTTGGTCAGGAGTCGAGCGTTCCAGGCCGCGTGATCGATGTCACAGACAGCGGGATTCTGGTTGGATGCGGCAGTGGCGTGCTGCTGATCGAGGAGCTACAGCGGCCCGGCTCCAAACGCTTGTCGGCCGCGGACTTCTTGCGCGGAGTCCCTGTCTCTTCCGGCGACCTGCTTGGCACGTGATCCAGACCCAGCTCCAGGCCACGCGTGTGGTGCTGCAGGTTCATGGAGGGTCCAGCCTCACTCTCGCGCTCGGGGAGATCAAGTCGCGTGTACCGGATCGAGCATGGGGAGCTCTGCAGGATATTTGCTTCGGCGTGTTCCGCCACCTCGCGCTGCTGCGCGGCGTACTGGCCGCGCTTGCTGACAAGCCGCTCACCGACCGCGACCTGGAGGCGCTGCTGCTGGTCGCGCTGTATCAGCTCGAGTTCACGCGCGCCGCGCCCTACGCCGTGGTCGACCATGCCGTGCAGGCCTGCACGCGTCTGCGCAAGGCCTCCGCCAGAGGGCTGGTGAACGCGCTGTTGCGCAACTTCCTGCGCCGGCGCGAAGCGCTTTTGCTGCTGGCACGCCGGACGGAGGAAGGGCGCTGGTCGTATCCGCAGTGGTGGATCGAGGAGCTCAGGCGCGCTTACCCGGACCAGTACGGCTCGATCCTGGCAGCGGGAAACGCCCACCCGCCCATGACGGTGCGCGTAAACCTGCGCCGCATATCGGGCGAGGACTATCTTGCCTTGCTGCGCACATGCGGGTTCGACGCCGAGCAGGTTGGTCCGGCCGCGCTGCTACTCGGAGAAGCGGTGCGCGTGGAGCAACTGCCGGGCTTCCAGCAGGGACTGGTATCGGTGCAGGACCTCTCCGCGCAGTACGCCGCTGGGTTGCTGGATCTCGAGCTCGGACAGCGCGTGCTGGATGCGTGTGCGGCACCGGGAGGGAAGACGGCGCACATCCTCGAACGCGCGGACGTGGATGTTACCGCCGTGGACCGCGACGCCGCGCGTCTTGCGCGGGTGCGCGAGACGCTGCAACGGCTGGCGCTGCGGGCACGGCTGGTGTGTGCGGACGCGGCCGAGCCCTCGACCTGGTGGGATGGCGTGCCCTTCCAGCGCGTACTGCTGGACGCGCCCTGTACCGCCTCGGGCATAGCGCGCCGCCACCCCGACATCAAGTGGCTGCGCCGGGCACAGGACGTCGCCGGCCTGGTTGCGCAGCAGCGCCGGCTCCTGGGAGCGTTATGGCATACGCTTGCCGCAGGTGGTAAATTGCTCTACGCGACTTGCTCGGTCTTCCCGGCCGAAAACCAACTGCAGATTTCTACGTTCCTGCAGTCTCACCCGGAGGCGAGGCTGCTGCCGCTATTCGGCATCCCGGACGGCCCGGAGATCGGGAACATCAAGGGCCAGATTCTCCCTGACTCCCGGCATGATGGCTTTTTCTACGCTCTGCTACAAAAGGCGTGAGCGGCACGCGCCTCCGCTCCTCCGGGGCCCTGCGCTGGCTCTCGTGCTCACCTTGCAGCTGGTGGTTGCTTGGGCAGAGGGCATACACATCAAGTCCGCCGAGCTGAGTCCGTCCGATGCCGGTTATTCGCTGGAAGTGAACTACGAGATCACTCTGCCCCACACTCTGGAGGAGGCACTCGTGCGCGGACTGGTGCTGCCGTTCGTGATCGATTTCGAGCTCACCTATCCGCGCTGGTGGACGCTCAACCTGTGGAACCGCACCATCGCTGAGTTTCGCCAGAAGCATCGGCTGTCGTACAACGCGCTGACCCGCCAGTACCGCCTGTCTTTCGGCAACTTGCACCAGAACTTCGACACGCTGGAGGAGGCGCTTGGAATCCTGGGCCGCGTGCGCCAGCGCA